>NZ_CAJCKS010000030.1:0-43697 GCF_903970985.1 Pantoea sp. ME81
TTTTTTATCTGGCGTCAGGCTCACCTGAGTGGAATCGATGTTGAAGCGCGCATAACCGCGATCCAGATAGAAGCTACGCAGGGTCTCAAGATCCCCGGCCAGCTTTTGTTTCTGGTATTTACGATCGCCAACCACGTTCCACCATGGCACTTCATCACGCAGTGAGAAGCGCGAGATCAATTCGTCAGAGCTAAAGGCTTTATTGCCAACGATGTTGATCTGCTGAATCTGAGCTGACACGCCTTCCTGGAAGACGAATTTCAGATCCACGCGGTTACGGGGCAGCGGTGTCGCAATCGCTTTCACGCTGGCGGTGTATTTACCGACGCTGTAGTAGAAGTCTTCCAGGCCCTTCTCAATCGAAGAAAGCGTGGTGCGGTCGAGTGCTTCACCGACGCGCACACCAGAAGCTTCAAGGTTCTGCTTCAGCTGATCTTCTTTCACCGCTTTGTTGCCGGAGAAAGTGATGCTGGCAATGGTCGGACGCTCTTTCACCTGAACAATCAGGGTTGTTCCATCACGCAGAACCTGAACATCTTCAAAGTTGCCGGTGGCGAACAGAGAGCGAATGGTGTTTCTGACGTCATCATCAGAAATGGTATCACCGACACGTACGGGCATGCTGAGCAGAGCCGCGCCGACGGCGACTCGCTGGAGACCTTCGAAATGAATGTCCTTCACTACGAAATCGTCTGCACCGTAAACGGTGGCGCTGCTAAACAGCAGCGACGCTATGAGCAACTTTTTCATCGCCATCGTTGTTATGCGTTTTCCTAACACATCCCGCGCCTGTCCGCAGTCCAGCTATTACAGGCGTGAGAAATCATTGAAAAGTGCAAGCCCCATTAATAACACCAGCAGAATTGAGCCAATGCGATAACTGAAGTCCTGAACTCGCTCGGACACCGGTCCACCTTTGATCTTTTCGATCGCCAGAAAGAGCAGATGTCCACCATCTAATACCGGCAGAGGGAACAGGTTGATGATCCCCAGATTGACGCTGATCAGCGCCAGGAACATCAGATAATAAATCACCCCGTATTCCGCTGATAACCCTGCACCTTGCGCAATCGAAATTGGCCCGCTCAGATTATTCAGCTTCACATCCCCGGTAATCAACTTGCCCAGCATTGAGACCGTTAACTTCATCAGTTGCCAGGTTTTGACACTGGCTTCACCGATAGCGGCAAAGGGCCCATACTGCCTAACCGTTTTATACTCATCCGGCAGCGGAATGACGCGCGGAATCACTCCCGCAAAGCCTTCAGCTTCATTGCCCGGTTTCGCTTCTGGCGTTAACGTCAACGCCACGAGTTCGCCGTTACGTTCCACATCCAGCGCCATGTTTTTGCGCGGATTATCGCGCACCTGCGCCGCAAAAGCCTGCCATTGTGTTAACGGCTGACCATCGACTTTAACGATCCTGTCGCCAGCTTGCAAACCGGCAGCACTGGCCGGCGAATTTGCCTGCACTTCAGCTAAGGTCGTTTCGATTTGTGGCCCACGAGGACGAATCCCTAATGCCACAACCGGGTCCTGTTTATCCGGTTCAAACTGCCATTCGCGTAAATCGACCTGCTTCTGCTGCGTGGCATCTTCACCGAATTGCGAGACGGTAAGCGTGGTACTGCTGTCGCCGATTTTTCCGATCAGCGCCATGCGCACTGCATCCCAATCAGGCGTTTCGATACCATCTACCGCTTTAAGTTCCATACCGGAGGTAATTTGCGCTTCAGCTGCGACGGAACCGTTCAGAATTTCGCCAACAACCGGACGCACACCAGGTACGCCGTGGATAAAGACGACCCAATAAGCGAAGACGGCAAAGATAAAGTTAGCAATGGGGCCGGCCGCAATGA
Organism: Pantoea sp. ME81; assembly: GCF_903970985.1. Lineage (NCBI taxonomy): Bacteria > Pseudomonadati > Pseudomonadota > Gammaproteobacteria > Enterobacterales > Erwiniaceae > Pantoea > Pantoea sp. ME81. The sequence continues at coordinate 1,860 of NZ_CAJCKS010000030.1, forward strand.
TCGAAGCACGCTGCAGCACAGTTTTATTGTTGAAGGCCTGATGGCGGAGTTCAGCGGGAACGCTCTCTACGCGTTCGTCGAGCATTTTGACGTAGCCGCCGAGCGGGATCAGGGCAATGACGTATTCCGTGCCCTGACGGTCGCTACGACGCCACAACGCTTTGCCAAAGCCAATCGAGAAACGTTCGACTTTGACACCGCAGCGGCGGGCGACCCAAAAGTGGCCGAATTCGTGCACGGTGATCAGTACGCCAAGTGCCACGATAAAGGCGACAAAACTCCAGAGTATGCTCAACATTGTCGCTAATCCTCAGAGGGTGCGGAACACCAGCAGCAGCAGGCAGGCAAAAACCGGCACCGCAGCGGTCAGGCTGTCGATACGATCGAGGATACCACCGTGACCCGGAATCAAGTTACCGCTGTCTTTGATGCCCGCTTCACGTTTGAACATACTCTCGGTCAAATCCCCCAGAACCGAAGCCAGCGTAGCAATAACGGCACAGATAATCAGCGTACCCGGCGCCACAGAAAGCGGAGCCAGCAGCGCAAACAGCCAGGCGATAATCGCGGATGACAGCAGGCCGCCAAAGAAGCCTTCCCAGGTTTTACCCGGTGACACTTTTGGCGCCAGCTTATGTTTACCAAACAAACGGCCGAACATGTAAGCGCCAGAATCTGCGCCCCAGACCAGCAGCATCACAAACAGCAACCACCATGCTCCCGCAAAGTGATCGGTATCGTAATGATACTGGCGCAGCGCCATCATGCCCCAGAAGAAGGGAATCACGGTCAGGATGCCGAATAACACGCGGAGTGGGCGCGAAGTGCGCCACAACGCCGCAGAGGCAGGATAAAACAGCACGAGAAACAGGGCGACAATCCACCATCCCAGCGCGGCCCAAAGTGAGCCCTCCATCTGGAACTGGTGCAGATTGCGTTGATAGGGTTGCAGGGTGAACAGCATCACTGAGAGCAATAAACCGCATAACACGGCGAGCCAGATACGCTGCTGACGTGTCTTCATACCCGCCAGCTGCCCCCATTCCCAGGCGGCAAGCATACAGATGATGATAGTGGTAATCGCAAATCCGGACAGCGGTAACCAAAACAGAGCAGCGATCACCAGCGGAATCAGAATAAACGCGGTGATCAGACGAGACTTCAGCAAAGGTTACCCCCAGATTGCTCAGGCGCCGCCTGGTGCCGCGCCGCCAAAGCGTCGCTCCCGCGAAGAGAATGCATTCAGTGCACCTTCAAAAACGTGTTCATCAAAATCAGGCCAAAGAACATCGGTAAACCAAAACTCAGCATAGGCAATCTGCCACAGCAGGAAGTTGCTAATCCGATGCTCTCCCCCGGTCCTTATCACTAAATCCACCGGCGCCAGCTCCTGCATACACAGATAGGGAGCCAGACTTTCTTCGGTTATCTGGTCAGGACGTAATAAACCTTCCTGAACCTGTTCAGCCAGTTTTCTGGCACCCTGGATAATATCCCAACGGCCGCCATAGTTGGCAGCAATGTTGAGGGTGAGTCCATTATTTTGCTGAGTCAGTTCCTCGGCGCGACGAATGCGTTCCTGAATACGATTATTGAAACGACTGATATCGCCAATCACGCGCAGACGCACGTTATGCTTGTGCAGGCTTTTGACTTCGCTGTCGAGCGCCCAGACAAACAATTCCATTAAGGCCGTCACTTCCTGTACCGGTCGGCTCCAGTTTTCACTGCTGAACGCATAGAGCGTGAGCGCTTCCAGTTTATGGCTGACCGCAAAGCTGACGGCCCGGCGTACTGATTTTACCCCGGCTTTGTGGCCTGAAATACGCAGTTTGCCCTGATTTTTTGCCCAGCGACCATTACCATCCATAATGATGGCCACGTGACGTGGCGTGCAGTACGACTCGTCATCGATTGTGTTGTGATTGTTGGACGACATAACGCGTAATAATTCCTTTCATCAGAAATGCTGTGGTTTCTGAATACATTGCGCCTGCGGCAAACCCCGGCATCGCTACCAGATGACATCGAAACAATGTCGGGCCGAAAACGCGAGCGAGCGACTATACCATTTTCACCCTGAGCGAACAAATAGCGGGAAGTATCAACCTGCTAAACGAAAGCGTGGTAGCAATTCTGTGGCACAGATACGCGCTAACCGATCGATCTCCATCACATCCTCAATGCTGCCCGGCTCCTGGCATATCAGGGACGCCAGCACTTCGCTGTTGATGGCGGCGATGTCGGTAAAGCGAATCTGATGCTGCAGAAATGCCGCAACGGCCACTTCGTTTGCCGCATTCAGCGTGGTGGTGGCGGCCTGCCCTGTTGAGCAAGCATCGATTGCCAGCTTCAGGCAGGGATAGCGCTCATAGTCCGGCTCAGCAAACGTCAGTGACTTCATTCGCGTGAAATCGAGTGGCGTCACACCGGCCGAAATACGTGCTGGCCATGCCATGCTGTGCGCGATAGGGGTTCGCATATCAGGCGACCCTAGCTGCGCCAGCACACTGCCATCGCAGTAACGCACCATGGAGTGAATCACCGACTGCGGATGCAGGATGACTTCCATCTGTGCGTCAGTGGCATTAAATAGCCAGCGGGCTTCAATGTATTCAAGACCTTTATTCATCATGGTGGCCGAATCAACGGAGATTTTACGCCCCATTGACCAGTTCGGATGTGCGCACGCTTGATCTGGCGACATAGCGGCCAAATCCGCTAATGGCGTGTCACGAAAAGGACCACCCGATCCCGTAAGGAGAATAGAATCAATGCCATTCTCTCGCAGATCAGCGTACCCCAACTGATGCTGTATGGAAGCGGGTAAACTCTGAAAAATGGCGTTGTGCTCGCTGTCGACAGGCAACAGCTGTGCCTTGTGATGACGCACGGCCTCCATAAACAGGCGGCCGCACGTGACAAGTGACTCTTTATTCGCGAGTAAAACGGTTTTGCCAGCACGAATTGCGGCAAGTGTGGGTTGCAGCCCGGAGGCGCCAACAATAGCCGCCATCACCTGATCCACTTCATCGAGTGCCACCAGCTCGCAAGCCGCCTGAACGCCGGAGAGCACTTCGGTAGGAAGATTCAATGCTCTCAGTCGCTCACGCAGCGCTTGTGCGGAGGCTTCATCAGACATCGCCGCATAGCGTGGGGTAAATTGCTGACACTGTTCAGCCATCAGCGCTACGTTTTGACCCGCCACCAACGCGGTGACCTGGTACAAGTCTGGATTGGCTGCGATGACTGCCAGTGTGCTGGTACCAATCGAGCCGGTGGAACCCAGCAGAGTTAATCGCTTCATCATGCTATCCCTGTGACGTCGTGGATCGTGCCTGCAACAGCGCCAGGCACAATGTAAAACGCCGCCAGAGTCGCACAACGTCTCTGAACGGCGTTTTATACCCGTCATACTTTAAGTTGCAAGTGTGTGGGCTAAGCTCATTCACCCCAGTCACTTACCTGAGTAAGCTCCTGGAGATTCATTCCCTTGCCGCCTTCCTGCACCCTGAATTATTTTGGGTATAGGTAATCTGATGGAATTAGAAATCCATCAGTTCCTTTTCTTTTTCGGCCAATGCGACATCAACATTTTTGATGTAGCCATCGGTCATTTTCTGGATCTCATCCTGCGAGCGACGTTCGTCGTCTTCGCTGATCTCTTTGTCTTTCAGCAGCGCTTTGATCTTGTCGTTAGCATCGCGGCGCACGTTACGAACAGAAACACGCCCCTGCTCCGCTTCACCACGCACGACCTTGATCAGATCTTTACGACGCTCTTCGGTCAGCGCTGGCAGTGGCACACGAATATCGGTACCTGCTGAGCTTGGGTTCAGACCCAGGTCAGATGCCATAATCGCTTTTTCAACGGCCGGGCTCAGTGAGCGGTCAAACACGTTGATTTTCAGCGTACGAGAATCTTCTACCGTGACGCTAGCCAGCTGACGCAATGGCGTAGGTGTACCGTAGTAAGGCACCATAATGCCGTCGAGCAGTGAAGGCGAAGCACGACCGGTGCGCACTTTGCTGATTTGGTTTTTGAATGCTTCCACGCATTTTTCCATGCGCGTGTCGGCATCTTTTTTAATGTCGTTAATCACGTTAAAACCCTTGGATTCGGTTTGACCTGGCCATCTCCGGGCAGCCCGGAAGTGGTATCGATAAACATCGATCATCCTGAAAGCTGCGCGATGCCACTGCATCGCGCCAACAGAATATACCTTATTTTATCTTGCGTCGGGTATTAATGCGTAATCAGAGTGCCTTCTTTTTCACCCATCACTACGCGACGCAGTGCGCCAGGCTTGTTCATGTTGAAGACGCGGATCGGCAGTTGATGGTCGCGAGCCAATGTAAAGGCCGCCAGATCCATCACTTTCAGCTCTTTATCCAGTACTTCGCCATAGGTCAGCTGTTCATACAGCGTCGCGTCCGGGTTTTTCACCGGATCATCTGAATAAACACCGTCAACTTTGGTCGCTTTCAATACCACATCGGCTTCGATTTCGATGCCACGCAGACAAGCGGCGGAGTCAGTGGTAAAGAACGGGTTGCCAGTACCGGCGGCGAAAATCACCACGCGGTTATTGCGCAGCAAACTGATCGCTTCTGCCCAGCTGTAGTTATCACACACGCCATTCAGCGGAATCGCGGACATAAGACGCGCGTTAACATACGCACGGTGCAATGCGTCTCGCATTGCCAGACCGTTCATCACGGTTGCCAGCATACCCATGTGATCGCCGACCACACGGTTCATGCCTGCCTGTGCCAGGCCAGCGCCACGGAACAGGTTACCGCCACCAATAACCACACCCACCTGGATGCCCAGCTCAACCAGCTCTTTCACCTCTTGCGCCATACGGTCAAGCACGCTCGCGTCAATACCAAAACCTTCGGCACCTTGCAGTGCTTCGCCACTCAGTTTTAGCAGGATACGTTGATATACAGGTTTTGCGTTGGTCGCCATGGTCAATTCTTCCTGGAAGATATGATGAATGAGAAGTTAAATCTGATCGATCATCCGCTTAGCGAACGAAAAAAGCTATTGGGATGAGACTGAAAAGTGGTCCACGCAAAACGCAGACAAAAAAGAACCGCCTTCCGGCGGTTCTTTCGGAGCATTAAGACTGTTTGGACATTGCAGCAACTTCTGCTGCGAAGTCAGCTTCAACTTTCTCGATGCCTTCGCCCACTTCGAAGCGGATGAAGTTAATCACGTCTGCGCCTTTCTCTTTCAGAGCCTGGCCAACAGTTTTGCTTGGATCGATAACGAAAGCCTGACCGGTCAGAGAAACTTCGCCGGTGAATTTCTTCATGCGGCCTTCAACCATTTTCTCTGCGATTTCTTTAGGCTTGCCAGACTGCATGGCGATGTCCAGCTGAACCTGGTACTCTTTCTCAACCACATCAGCAGACACGTCTTCTGGCTTAACGAATTCTGGCTTGCTTGCCGCAACGTGCATCGCAACTTGCTTGCTCAGCTCTTCATCAGCACCGGTGGTAGAAACCACTACGCCGATACGTGCGCCGTGCTGGTAGCTGTTCAGCTGAGCACCTTCCAGGATAGCAACACGACGGATGTTGATGTTCTCACCGATTTTAGCAACCAGCGCTACGCGTTCTTCTTCGAACTGCGCTTTCAGAGCTTCAACATCAGTCACTTTACCAGCAACAGCTGCATCCAGCACTTTGTCAGCGAAAGCCTGGAAACCAGCATCTTTAGCAACGAAGTCAGTCTGGCAGTTAACTTCCAGAATCAGTGCGAAACCATCAGCGATTTTGGTTTTGATCACGCCGTCAGCAGCAACGTTGCCTGCTTTCTTAGCGGCTTTGATCGCGCCAGATTTACGCATGTTCTCAATCGCCAGCTCGATGTCGCCGTTCGCTTCGGTCAGCGCTTTTTTGCAATCCATCATGCCTGCGCCAGTACGCTCACGCAGTTCTTTTACCAATGCAGCGGTAATTTCAGCCATTCCAGAATCCTCGATTCGTCTCTGTGTGCGTTAACACTGTCAGAAACTTGTTGCGGAAAATTTACTCTGCCCCGCTTACCCGAAAGAAGCGTGACAAACTTAGATAAATAAAAGGGGCCTGTGCGGCCCCCTTAACAGATAACATCTGATGTCTAAGGGCTCTTAGAAAGAGCGAACCTTATTAAGCTTCAGCAGCTTCTTCAGCCTGCTCAGCCAGATCCTGTGAACGGCCTTCGCGCACGGTGGTCGCAACAGCAGTCAGGTACAGGCTTACAGCACGGATCGCATCGTCGTTACCTGGGATAACGAAATCAACGCCATCTGGATCAGAGTTGGTATCAACGATAGCAAATACTGGGATACCCAGGTTGTTTGCTTCTTTGATTGCGATGTGTTCGTGGTCAGCGTCAACAACGAACAGTGCATCCGGCAGACCGCCCATATCTTTGATACCGCCCAGGCTGTTTTCCAGCTTGGCCAGTTCACGAGCACGCATCAGTGCTTCTTTTTTGGTCAGTTTGTCGAAAGTACCGTCCTGAGACTGAGTTTCCAGATCTTTCAGACGCTTGATTGACTGACGAACAGTTTTCCAGTTGGTCAGCATACCACCCAACCAGCGGTGGTTAACGAAGAACTGGTCGCAGCTCAGAGCTGACTCTTTTACCGCTTCGGCAGCAGCGCGCTTAGTACCAACGAAAAGGATTTTGCCTTTACGTGAAGAGATCTTCTGCAACTCAGCCAGAGCTTCGTTGAACATTGGTACAGTTTTCTCAAGGTTGATGATGTGAACCTTGTTACGAGCACCGAAGATGAATGGCTTCATTTTCGGATTCCAGTAACGGGTCTGGTGACCAAAGTGAACACCAGCCTTGAGCATGTCGCGCATTGAAACAGTTGCCATGATTACCTCTAAAGTATGATTGGGGTTGGGCCTCCATGTATCCCATACAACCGACCTCTTTCAAGGCACCCCGGCGTATGTGTCGATACATGTGTGTTTTAGTACACATAATGAGTTTTATGCGTTTCCTGCCAGCCAACGAAACGAAGGTGACAGAGAATCGTCGGCGCGCTTTATACCATAACGCGCAGGAATACGCCAACAGTTGTTAGCAGCGTGAGCGAGGAGTCATCCCGATTTGGCAGCCTAATGACTGACTGCTAACATGACTGCCACAGAACTCATTATTGTCGAAAATGTCGGCAATTGCGGATTATTTAATGGCCATTTCAATCAAAACCCCTGAAGAAATCGAAAAAATGCGCGTGGCGGGCCGTCTGGCTGCTGAAGTGCTGGAAATGATCGCCCCGCACGTGGTGCCGGGTGTGACCACAGGTGAACTCGACCGCCTCTGCCACGATCACATCACGAATAAGCAGCAGGCTATCTCAGCCTGCCTTGGCTATCACGGCTTCCCGAAATCGGTGTGTATTTCGGTTAACGAAGTGGTGTGCCACGGCATCCCGAGCGATGACCGCGTTTTAAAAGATGGCGATGTAGTCAACGTTGACGTCACGGTGATCAAAGACGAGTATCACGGCGATACCTCGAAGATGTTCATCGTCGGCAAACCGACTATTCAAGGCGAGCGCTTGTGCCGTGTCACCCAGGAAAGCCTCTACATTGCACTGCGTCTGGTTAAACCGGGCATCCGCCTGCGTGAGCTGGGCCGTGCGATTCAGCAATATGTTGAAGCACAGGATTTCTCTGTGGTACGTGAATACTGCGGCCACGGCATCGGCAAAGGTTTCCACGAAGAACCACAAGTGTTGCACTATGATGCCGATGACGGCGGCGTGGTGTTGCAGGCGGGGATGACCTTTACCGTTGAGCCGATGGTCAATGCCGGTGATTATCGTATCCGCACCATGAAGGATGGCTGGACCGTAAAAACCAAAGATCGCAGCTTGTCCGCGCAGTATGAGCATACTATTGTGGTGACAGAAAACGGCTGTGAGATTCTTACGCTGCGTGAAGATGACACCATTGCTGCGGTGCTCGAAAACAACGCGTAACGTTCTTCAAGACAGTACCAGGCCGGCATAATGCCGGCCTTTTTTATGGCGCTTACGAGGCATGTCGATGAGTGGTAGCGTGACCGAAGCAGTACACAAAGGCCTGACTGATTCCCCCGCCAGCTGGCCCGATGAAGCCCTGACGCGTGACAAATTAAAACTCTATCTGGAGCAATTCCAGCAGCATCTCGGTATGGCCTTTGATGCCGGTACTGACGTTGAATCACTGATTGATGCCCGCACGCTATTTATCGATCGTCTGTTGCGCCGACTGTGGCGCTTCTTCGGCTTCGATAAAATGAAAGAGATTGCGTTGGTTGCGGTGGGCGGCTATGGCCGTGGTGAACTGCATCCGCTCTCCGATATCGATGTCTTGATACTCAGCCGCCAGCCCCTGGATGATGCGGCCGCGCAACGCACCAGCGAACTCCTGACGCTGATGTGGGATTTAAAACTCGAAGTTGGCCACAGTGTGCGCACGCTGGAAGAGTGCTTACTGGAGGGGTTGTCCGATCTTACTGTCGCGACCAACCTGATCGAATCCCGCATGCTGACAGGCGATGTCGCCCTGTTCCTTGAGTTGCAGAAGAACATTTTCAGCGATGGCTTCTGGCCGTCCTCTCGCTTTTTCGCGGCCAAGATTGAAGAGCAGCAGGAACGTCATCAGCGCTACCACGGCACCAGCTACAATCTCGAACCCGATATTAAAAGCAGCCCGGGTGGCCTGCGCGACATCCACACCTTACAGTGGGTGGCGCGCCGCCATTTCGGTGCCACCACCATGGATGAAATGGTCGGTTTTGGCTTTATCACGGAAGCCGAACGTAATGAGATCAATGAATGCCAGGAGTTCCTCTGGCGAATTCGCTTCGCGCTGCACTTAACGCTCACACGCTACGACAATCGCTTGTTGTTTGATCGCCAGCTCACGGTGGCACAGCGGCTCAACTATCTCGGCGAAGGCAATGAGCCGGTTGAGCGCATGATGAAAGATTTTTACCGGGTGACGCGCCGCATTGGTGAGCTCAATCAGATGCTGCTGCAGCTGTTTGATGAAGCGATCCTCGCGCTCTCCACCACCGAGAAACCGCGCAGCATTGATGATGATTTCCAACTGCGCGGCAATTTGATTGATCTGCGTGACCCCACGTTGTTCGAACGTGAACCGCAGGCCATTCTGCGCATGTTTTATGTGATGGTACGTAATGAGAACATCACCGGCATTTACTCCACCACGCTACGTCATTTACGCCATGCGCGTCGTCATCTGAAGCAGCCGCTGTGCCAGATTGCCGAAGCGCGTGACACCTTTATGGCAATTCTGCGCCATCCGGGCGCGGTGAAGCGGGCGCTGGTGCCGATGCATCGCCACAGTGTCCTTTGGGCGTATACGCCGCTGTGGGGCAATATTGTCGGCCAGATGCAGTTTGACCTGTTCCATGCTTACACGGTGGATGAGCACACCATTCGCGTCCTGCAAAAGCTGGAAAGTTTCGCCAACGAAACCACGCGTCCGATGCACCCATTGTGTGTAGAACTCTGGCCGCGTTTGCCACAAATCGAACTGCTGCTGATGGCTGCCTTGTTGCACGATATTGCCAAAGGGCGCGGCGGTGACCACTCGATTCTGGGGGCGCAGGACGCGCTTGATTTTGCCGAATTGCACGGGCTCAACTCGCGGGAAACGCAGTTGGTGGCCTGGCTGGTGCGCCATCATCTGTTGATGTCGGTCACCGCCCAGCGCCGTGATATTCAGGACCCGACGGTGATTCAGCAATTCGCTGAAGTCATGCAGAATGAAAACCGCCTGCGTTATCTGGTGTGTCTCACCGTGGCCGACATCTGCGCCACTAACGAAAGTCTGTGGAACAGCTGGAAGCAGAGCCTGCTGCGTGAATTGTTCTTCGCGACCGAAAAACAGCTGCGTCGCGGTATGGAAAACAGCCCGGACTTGCGCGAACGCGTGCGTCATCATCGCTTACAGGCTCTCGCGCTGTTGCGGATGGAAAACCTTAACGAAGAGCGCCTGCACCATATCTGGAGCCGCTGCCGTGCTGACTATTTCCTGCGTCACACGCCGAATCAACTGGCATGGCACGCGCGTCATCTGATCGACCATGACCTTACAAAGCCGCTGGTGCTGGTCAGCCCGCAGGCCACTCGCGGCGGGACTGAAATCTTTATCTGGAGCCCGGACCGCCCTCACCTGTTTGCCGCAGTAGCCGGTGAGCTGGACCGCCGCAATCTGAGCGTGCACGATGCCCAGATCTTTACCAGCCGCGACGGCATGGCGATGGATACCTTTATTGTGCTGGAACCGGATGGCAGTCCGCTGGCCGCCGATCGTCATCCGATGATTATGCAGGCACTGGAGCAAGCGATTACCCAAACCGAGTGGGTGCCGCCGCGCACGCGTCGCCAGTCTGCACGACTTAAGCACTTCAGTGTCGATACCGAAGTGAATTTCCTGCCGACGCACACCGATCGTCGTAGCTATCTGGAACTGGTCGCGCTGGATCAACCAGGCCTGCTGGCGCGTGTAGGGGAAGTGTTTGCCGACCTCGGTGTGTCACTGCACGGCGCGCGCATCAGTACGATTGGCGAACGAGTTGAGGATCTTTTCATCCTGGCGGACAGCGAACGGCGCGCACTTGATGTCGAAATGCGCAATGTGCTGCAACAACGGTTGACAGAGGCCCTCAATCCAAACGATAAAGTGTGACCGCAATCGATTTATCGACTTAATTCTCTGTGTCAGCGCGACGCTGGCACCCGTATGACAGACTCAGGAAATTATTATGCAACAGTTACAGAGCGTTATTGAATCTGCCTTTGAGCGCCGCGCCGATATCACGCCAGCCAGCGTGGACAGCGTGACCCGTGAAGCCATCGAACAGGTTATTGGCCTGCTGGATAGCGGCGAACTGCGCGTGTCTGAAAAGATCAACGGAGAGTGGGTAACGCATCAGTGGCTGAAGAAAGCAGTGCTGCTGTCGTTCCGCATCAATGACAACCAGGTGATGGAAGGCGCAGAAACCCGTTTCTACGACAAAGTGCCAATGAAGTTCGCGAACTGGGATGAAGCACGCTTCAAAAATGCGGGCTTCCGCGTTGTCCCCCCTGCTGCCGTGCGTCAGGGCGCGTTCATTGCACGTAACACCGTGCTGATGCCTTCTTACGTTAACATCGGCGCTTACGTTGATGAAGGCACCATGGTTGACACCTGGGCCACCGTGGGTTCTTGTGCGCAGATCGGCAAAAACGTTCACCTGTCTGGCGGCGTCGGCATCGGCGGTGTTCTGGAGCCACTGCAGGCTAACCCAACCATCATCGAAGACAACTGCTTCATCGGCGCACGTTCTGAAATCGTTGAAGGCGTGATCGTGGAAGAAGGTTCAGTGATCTCCATGGGCGTTTACATCGGTCAGAGCACCAAAATTTACGACCGTGAAACCGGCGAAGTGCATTACGGCCGCGTGCCAGCGGGTTCAGTGGTGGTATCGGGCAACCTGCCGTCTAAAGATGGTAGCTACAGCCTGTACTGCGCCGTAATTGTGAAGAAAGTGGACGCTAAAACGCTGGCGAAAACCGGCATCAACGAACTGCTGCGTACCATCGACTAAGTGAGAAATTAGTCCGGTTACCCTGCCAACGGGCCTGTATTCTGGCCCGTAATTTTTTCTTTACACTCTGACCTAAACTACCTGCTTCGCGCCGCGAATTATCTGGTGCGTTTATTTTTCAAACAGTTCATAATCCGCGCCAGTTAACTCCGGTCGCGCACTGTTCATCCCGGTTTTTGTGTCTACAGTTGATTAAGTATGCCGTAAGCGTTCCGGTTGCTGCGTATCTGCCGCATCCCGAATGATGATGATAGTCCTGCGCGCTCACCCACTCTTAGATGGAATATAAACGCTATGTACGACAACCTGAAAAGCTTAGGTATCAGCTCTCCTGAAGACATCGACCGTTACAGCCTGCGTCAGGAAGCCAGCAACGACATTCTGAAAATCTACTTCCGCAAAGACAAAGGTGAATTCTTCGCCAAAAGCGTGAAATTCAAATACCCGCGTCAGCGCAAAACTGTCGTCGCCGATCACACCAGCCAGGGCTATAAAGAAGTACAGGAAATCAGCCCGAACCTGCGTTACGTGATCGACGAACTGGATCAGATCTGCCAGCGCGATCAAGTCGAAGTCGATCTGAAACGCAAAATCCTTGCTGATCTGCGTCATCTGGAAAACGTGGTATCCAATAAGATCGCTGAAATTGAATCCGATCTGGATCAACTGACCCGCAACGGTCGTTAATTTCCTCCCCGCGTTCCCAGGGCCAGCTTATGCTGGCCTTTTTTTTGCCTTAATTCAGTTTTATCTGGACCTGTTTCACCTATCTGAATTCATAATCCCTGGCTAGTATCGGGTTATGTCTGACTTCAGGTATCACAAAATCCATGCAATTTGCAGCCATCACCTCAGGACAGCGCGGTCTGGATGTTCATATCGCCGGTGACCTCGCGCAAAAAATTCTCTCTGGAACGCTAAAGGCTGGTGATGTTCTGCCCAGCGAAGTCGAGTTGTGTAGCCACTTTGGCGTCAGCCGAACTGCCGTGCGTGAGGCGCTTAAACTCCTCTCTTCGAAGGGATTAATAGAATCGCGTCCCAAACTCGGCACGCATGTGCGCGATCGCACATACTGGAATCTGCTTGATGTGCAACTGCTGGAATGGATGCAGGGAATCGAATCTACGGCAGAGATGTATCAACAGTTTCTGGACTTCCGTGAGGCTATCGAACCGCAGGCTGCCAGACTGGCTGCACTACACGCTACGCAGGCACAACGCACCGAACTTTCTCTGTTATTTCGCGAAATGATCGCTGTTTGCGCTGCGAGTAACTTCGATCTTGCTCGCTGGCTGGAGGCAGACAGTGCCTTTCATCGCCTGATCTTTCACTCTACCGACAACTGTTTTTACATCCCGTTCGGTAATTTGCTGGAAACCATCTTTAAATGCTTTTTTACCTGGCCTTCTAGCGCGCAGGATATTTTTTTGGACGAACACCGCAAGATTTATGAAGCGATTATGATCGGCGATGCCGATGCGGCGCACAGGGCGTCGATGAATCTAATGCTTAACAGCACACAGCCTCGGCTATAACTTTCCCCTCACCGATACGTGGGTGGGCGCGATAACAACCACAGATCACGCAGCGCTTCTCTTTCCGCACCGCGCGCTGCTGGGCTGATAGGGGCCGTCGATTGCGTTTCGATCGCGCGATGAATCCAGGGCTGAAAACGGTCGCTGTTCAGGCTGCGATCCGTGAGCGAGAGCAGTGGAATCAAGCGCAGACTGACACGATCGCGATTTTTCCATGGCCAGGTTTTGCTGTCATCACTAAACGGTGCCATATAATTCAGCGCACTCAACAATGAACCGCTCTGCTGTTGATAGTGCCAAAGATCGCCCGCGCCGCTTCGCTGTGCCAGTTGCGCGAGGCTGGTCAGAGCCTGCAAATTGAAATAGCTATAGTGGAACGAGCGTGTGCGTACCAGTTCCATTGGCTGCGTTCCGTCCGCACGAATTTGCCCGGCGATTTTATCCTGAGCTAAAACCACCATCTGCTTAATCACCTGAGGTTGATGCAAATACCACGCGATGCCCGCCACCTGTGCGGCATACCAACTGCCATGATTATTAGGTGCATCACGCTCGCCTTGTGCCAACTGACTGTGCAATAGCCAGCCGAGATAATCGCTAAACCATGCATGTATCGCAGCCTGATCCTGCGGGTGCCAGCCGGGCGAATCGTGCAGTAGCTGCAGTGCATCCACTATGCGCGTGGCAAAGTAACGCCCATCCAGCACACCGGTGTGCCGGCCCTCAGCCTTACCGGGCACACCCTGAGCATAATTAAGATTGGGATTCATGCGGGTGGTGGGATCGATGAACCAGCTGCGAATCATCGATTGGGCTTTGGCTGCATAACGGGTTTCGCCGGAGAAATACCAGGCAAGCGCCAATGCCTGCACGTCTGCGGTGAAACGAGCCAGACGCACACCATCGCTTTGGTCGTTTTTACTCGCCGGATTGACCGCACCATCACGGCGTTCCCATGGCAAGCCATTGGGCTTGTCAGGATTCGGCCACCAGTAGGCACTCAGGCTGAGATAATCATGGCGGGAACCGCTGGGAGGTAACATCCCTTTCTGCGTCACGCTGGGATTGGGCTGTTTAAGCGCGCGATCGGCAGCCTGCTTGAGTTGCTGCCACGCCTGCTCAGTCTGTGGCGCAGCCTGATGATTTTGCAGCGCAGTTCGCGTCTGTTGCATCTCTTCGCCAGATAAAAAGGCCAGCGAAACAGCTTTGGCATGACAGGTCGCGGTCATCAGCAAGCCGGCCAATAGCCAGATCAGGCGCACATTCAAACGGGGCATCTTCCTCTCCTGGCCCTGCTAAGGGTTAGCTCTGTTCATCCAGTTGCAGCGCCACATACAGCAACAATCGATCGTCAAAATTGCCGAGGTTTAATCCGGTTAGCTCGGAGATGCGGTTCAGGCGATACTCGAGCGTATTACGATGGATAAATAGTGCGCGTGCCGTGGCGCTGGGCTGCACGTTATGACTGAACCACGCCACCAGCGTACGTCGCAATAATCCATTATTATCATTGGCTTTGAGTTTCGCCAACGGACGCGCCAGTTCATTCGCTTGCCAGCCACCGCGCAGGCTATCCAGCAGTACGGGCAGCACCAAATCCTGATAGAAGAAGCTGCGCTGTTCCGGCATGCGCTGTTTGCCCACCATCATGGTAGTACGCGCCGTACGGTAGGAACGTGCAATACTGCCGGGACCGGTAAAGAAATTGCCGAGCGCGATGCGCATCCGCACCTGCCCACTCTCTTTCATACGCTGTAATAACTGCTCCACGCGACGGCGGTGATCGTCTTGATCGTAACGGCCGTGGGCATTGAGCGCCGGCTTCAACACCACCATTTCAGTGAGTGAAACGATAGCAATCAGGTTGTCACGATCCGGCGTTGTCAGCAGAGTTTGTAAATGCTGCAATTCCGACATCGCACTGTCAACGCCAAGCTGGCCGCTGTCGACTTCCACCACCGCCACCACGCGCGGTTGATTGAGATCGATGCCCAGGCGCTGCGCCCACTCGCTCAACGCCGGTGAAAGGGTATCGCTGCGAATCAGGTTCAGCACCAGCTCTTCGCGCAAACGGCTATCCTGCGCCAGCATGTGCAACAGCCGCGCTTGTTCCAGCATCATTTCGGCGGTCATACACACCAGTTCACCGTAGTGACGCAGCGCTGCTGGCTGGCCGGTCAGGCCGATAACGCCGACAATCTCGCCGTCAATACGCAACGGCAGGTTGATGCCCGGACGTACGCCATGCAGATGTTTCGCCACGGCCTCATCAATGTCCACCACCCTTCCCTGTGACAACACCAGCAGCGCACCTTCGTGCAATTCGCCAATACGCTCACGATCGCCGCTGCCAATAATGCGGCCGCGTGCATCCATCACGTTGACATTACTGTCAATAATTTGCATGGTGCGGGCAACAATATCCTGAGCCAGTCGCGCATCGAGATGATAGGTGGCCATCAATCACTCCAGAGAAAGGGAAGAATTGACAGAATACGCATCCCACGCACGCCTGGCATTGTGCAACTGCACATAGCCGGATAGAGAATACGGGAATTGCGGTAGGCGTCACATTGCGAAACGGACATCTGCACAATGTGGACCACACTAAAAAGGTGTTGATGCTAGCCAGGAGCGCAGCTGCGTCAGACAAAAACAAAAAAGGCGAGCCGAAGCTCGCCTGTACTCAATTATCTAAGACTTACTGCATCAGCAGATAGAGGCTACTGTCGCCACGCTGCACGTTCAGGGCCAGCACGGACGGTTTGGTATCGAGGATTTTGCGCAGTTCACCAAGGTTGGCAATCGCCTGCTGGTTAACGCCCCTAATCACGTCACCTTTCTTCAGACCAATACGCGCTGCAGCACTACCTGCCTTCACATTATCCACGCGCACGCCTTTCTGGCCGTTGCTGTCGATGTTGCTCAGGTCGGCACCTTCAATGCCGGTGTAGATCGTGGCGGACTGCACTTTTTCCTGCGAGCTCTGCTGCAGTTCAACCGTAATCGTCACCGGTTTACCGTCACGTAACAGACCCAGCTGCAGTTTAGTGCCCACTGGCAGTGAACCCACTTCTGCACGCAGTGCGGCAAAACTGGTCAGCGGTTTGCCATTCATCGACACCACGACATCGCCGGCTTTCACACCCGCTTTTGCCGCTGCCGAGTTAGGCAGGACCTGGCTCACAAAGGCACCGCGCTGGGCATCGACTTTCATCGCTTTCGCCAGCTCAGAGTTAAGCTCGGTACCCATAATACCCAGCTCGCCACGCTTCACCTGACCATACTCGATCATCTGCGCCGTCAGGTTTTTCACCATCGCGCTTGGGATAGCAAAGCCGATACCGATATTGCCGCCGTCTGGCGCCAGAATCGCGGTGTTAATCCCAATCAGTTCACCGTTCAGGTTCACCAGCGCACCACCAGAGTTACCACGGTTGATGGCGGCATCGGTCTGGATGAAGTTCTCGTAGTTCTCGACGTTCAAGCCGCTGCGGCCCAACGCTGAAACGATACCGGAGGTCACCGTTTCGCCGAGTCCATACGGGTTACCGATCGCTACCGTGTAATCACCGACACGTAAGTCATCGGAGTCAGCGATCTTAATCGCCGTCAGGTTCTTGGCGTCCTGCAGTTGAATTAGAGCAATATCAGACTGAGGATCTTTACCAATCACTTTGGCGTCATAGCGACGGCCATCGCTCAGCTGCACCTGAATTTTGGTGGCGTTATCTACCACATGGTTGTTGGTGACGACATAGCCTTTATCGGCATTAATCACGACACCCGAACCGAGTGCACGGAATTTTTGCTGCTGGGTGTTGGCGCCGCCGTTGTCACCGCCCTGGCTACCATCACCGCCGCCCTGGCACATTGGCGAGCTTTGGAATGGCGAACCGTCCTGGCAGAATGGCGAGTTATCACCAAAAAATTGCTGGAATTGCTGCGGCATGCGCGGGGTTTTCACCGTGGTGCTGCCTTCAACGCTAATACTCACCACGGAAGGCATCACTTTTTCCAGCATCGGCGCCAGGCTTGGCAACTGTTGATTCGAGGAGGAAGCACTTTCCGCCGCGAAACTGACAGGGCTCAATGCCATGCCCAGACTAAGCGCCAGCGCACTTAACATTAATGTGCTTTTTTTCATTTGTCTGTGTCTCTCTAAGATTTACGGCCAGACCATTGCTGTGGTCGTGATGGTGAGATTAAGTTTTTAGCGCGAAGTTCCTAATAAAGTTTTGGGCAAAGGTAAAAATTTATTCTTCATCTTTACAAAACTCGGCTTATTCCACGGCCATCAAACGACGATACTCATCCCACGCATAATTGTCTGTCATTCCGCTGATATAGTCCTGAATCAAGCGCGAACGGTAATAACGCTCCCACAACAAACGTTGATATTTATGCTCGACAATCAGTGTACGCATCTGCTGCTGATAAGCTTTGCGATGTTTTCCTGAAAGCTTATGAAACAGTCGCGTTTCTATCGGATATTTCGGCAGAAAATCGTCGTTCATCAGCGTAGTAAATTGTTCATAATCCAGCAACATTAATGACTGATAGATTTCCAGCAACCCTTTTATTACCCGATAACCTTGTAATTCGAGTTGCTCAACTTCCGGATGATTAAATACCTGCTGGCGCGCCACGGTTTTAAATAATTTCAACAGACGGCCTTCATCACCGTCATCTTCCAGCAGCGCATGATTGAAGTTTCCTTCAAAAATAGCCGGGAGATTATCGACAAAACGGCGCACGGCATGGCTAACCAACACATTTTGCACGTTAACCCGTAATGACATGAAAAATTGATCGCTCAGGCTACGGCGTTTTTTCTGGTTGGCTTCTTTCCATGCCTCGCTCACTGTGCGACTGAACGCATCACCACTATTTACCGGCCCCCAGGCTTTGAGCAGAGACTTATACAAGGTCTCAACATCAAAAATGTCTTTTTCGACCGCATCATCTAAATCGGCAATACAGTAGGAGATATCGTCCGCGGCTTCCATAATCCAGGTGAGAGGATAGCGATGATGCTCCTTAATATGGGTCGCAGCGCGTAAGTCAGCCACATATTCACGCTCGGACAAATAAAAACCAGGCTTCTTCATCAGCACGCTAAATTCTGCAGGCTTATCGCCCTGCCACCATGCGGGGGCGGTATATTTTAAAATACAGGCCACCTGCGCATAGCTAAGATTGAGCTGCAGCAGCGTATGCACCAGGCGAATCGCCTGCGCATTGCCTTCGAAGTGGCACAAATCCTGACGAATCATTGCATTTAGCTGGTCAAAATCAGTGCGCTGATACTCATCTGCCACGCCCGCCACCAGCGGGTCCACGAGTTCAAGAGGCAGATTGTCGTCAAACCAGTCATTGATCGCGGCTTCACCAAAGTGACCAAACGGCGGATTCCCCACATCATGCAGCAGGCAGGCCATCTCAATCAGACTCTCAAACGCGCCTTCAAACTCATCCAGCCCGTAATTTGCCAGTCCACCGCCCTGCGTTTTCAGGTATTGCAGGATCTCTTTGGTGATATAGCGCCCGGTTTGCTGCACTTCCAGCGAGTGGGTCAAACGTGAACGCACCGCTGCATTACGCTCCAGAGGAAATACCTGAGTCTTTTGTTGCAGGCGGCGGATCGCGGCAGAATTGATGATGCGGCCACGGTCACTCTCAAAGTGCCGTGTAATAAAGTATTCGCCCTCTGGATCTTTGCGGCTGGTATAAGGGCGGGTGAAACTGATCTTATTTTTGAAATTGATCGGCGCCATCATTACCCCTTATTTTTTGGTGAATTCATCCTCTGCCAGCCATGGTAGACTATGCCTCACTTTTAAGCTTTACATCCATAACTACAGCGAGATTCTTTATGAAAGCAGGCATTATTGGCGCGATGGAGCAGGAAGTCACCCTGCTGCGTGACAAAATCGAAAACCGTCAGACGCTGACGCTGGCTGGTTGTGAAATTTATACCGGCACGCTGAACGGTGTTGAGGTTGCTCTGCTGAAGTCAGGCATCGGTAAAACCGCAGCAGCGCTCGGCACGACCCTGTTGCTGGAGCTGTGCAAACCCGACCTGGTGATCAATACCGGCTCTGCGGGTGGTCTGGCCGCTTCACTGAAAGTGGGCGATATCGTGGTTTCCGATGAAGTGCGTTATCACGATGCCGACGTGACCGCATTTGGTTACGAACCGGGTCAGATGGCCGGTTGCCCCGCAGCCTTTGTGGCGGATGAAAAACTGATCGCCGCTGCAGAGCAGGTGATTAAGCAGTTGGATCTCAACGCGGTGCGCGGTTTAGTGGTCAGCGGTGATGCCTTCATCAACGGTGCTGAGCCACTGGCACGCATTCGCACCACCTTCCCACTGGCGATCGCCGTGGAGATGGAGGCCACCGCCATCGGTCACGTTTGCCATCAGTTCAAGGTGCCGTTTGTTGTGGTGCGTGCAATTTCCGATGTCGCGGACAAAGAATCCCACCTGAGCTTTGATGAGTTCCTGGTTGTTGCCGCTAAACAATCGTCGCTGATGGTTGAAAACCTGCTGGCACAACTGGCGCGTGGCTAAATATTGGCTACTGGGGCTATTGCTGATCGGCAATAGCCTGTTTGCCGCTGCCCCGCGCGTTATCACGCTATCGCCCCATCTCACTGAACTGGCTTTCGCTGCAGGCATTACGCCGGTAGCGGTCAGCGCCTATTCAGATTTTCCGGCGCAGGCCAACCAGCTGGAGCAGGTGGCAAACTGGCAGGGCATCAACGTTGAACGCATCCTGCAACTGAAACCGGATGTGGTGCTAGCCTGGCGCGGCGGCAATCCGCAGCGGCAGATCGATCAACTGCAACGTCTGGGCATTAAAGTCGAATGGATTGATCCGCAGACCATTGATCAGATGATTGATGCGTTAGCAGCGCTCAAACCGTGGAGTCCACAACCTCAGCAGGCGGCGGCTGCCGCACAGGCGCTGCGCCAGCAAGAGGATGATCTGCGTAAACAGTATCAACAACGCACGCCGATCCCTCTGTTTTTGCAGTTTGGTCAACAGCCGCTGTTTACTGCATCGCGTAATACGTTGCAAAACGAAGTGATCACGCTGTGTGGCGGTAAAAATATCTTTGCTGACAGTCGCGTAAGCTGGCCACAGGTGAGCCGCGAGCAAGTGCTGGCGCGCCATCCCGAGGCGATTGTGATTGGCGGTGACCGTGCGCAAGCCGCGAATATTGTGAAATTCTGGCAGCCACAACTGACGGTGCCGGTGATTGCCATTAACGATGACTGGCTGAGTCGACCGGGTCCACGTATCCTGCTGGCAGCCAAACAGCTGTGTGCAGATTTACATCCGGCGAAAAATAGCACCAAAAAAGATTAAAGATTCGGCAAAAATTGTCGAAAATCAAAATACAAGGCACTGCGGCCACGTATGCTCAGTGCCCTTTTTGCGCAACGCGCAACTTTTGACTTCACCAGGAATTATCAATGACCAGAGCACTGCTCCTGGCCATAGGGCTTGCGATGGCTGCGCCAATTGGCGCGGCGACCTCCACCGGCTCTATTGCCGTCACGTTGACCATATTTTCCCGCTGCGATATCTCACGGCAAAGCGAACAAACATTGCCATCGATTGATTGTGGACGTCACTTCAGTGCACAGCCGCGCGTGACCGAAAGCGTGTTAAAGCGCGATGCGAAGCGTCGTGAGTCGTCACGATTAGTGACCGTAGAGTGGTAACGTTCTGACCGCCAGAACGGCGGTCAGAAAAGGGGATCAGATGCTGAAGGAAGAACCACAACCGCAAGTCGTTTTCGCGTTCGGGTTTGTCACGATAAAACGTGAACCCTCAAGACCTTCGGTATAATCAACCGAGCCGCCCACCAGATACTGCAGGCTCATTGGATCAACCACCAGCGCCACGCCCTGCTTTTCAATGGTCATGTCGCCGTCATTCATTTGATCATCAAAAGTAAAACCGTACTGGAAACCACTGCAACCGCCACCGGTGATGTACACGCGCAGTTTCAGCTCAGGATTCTCTTCATCCGCGATCAAATTTTTCACTTTTTTCGCTGCTGCTTCAGTGAATTGCAAAGGCAGCGCTGCTACGTCGTCACTCATGTTTTACTCCGGGTAAACGTCCAGGTCAGAAAACGACCTTAATTTCACTATTATCTGCCAGCCGCCCAGTGCAATCAAGTACTGCGCTTGACACTGTGTGCCGCCTGCGCTGCGCTAAAGTATAGCTTTAAAAGGCTTTCGCACCCGCTTGCCTTTCTAATCGGGCGACTCTTCCCTTAGAATGGCGCCAGAATTTTTTTCCAGAACAGCAGGAGCCGAGCAATGAGTAAGTCTGAAAACCTGTATGCCGAAGCGCAACGCCTGATCCCTGGCGGTGTGAACTCCCCGGTACGTGCTTTTACCGGTGTGGGCGGCGTGCCGCTGTTCATCGAACGCGCCGACGGCGCTTATCTGTATGACGCCGATGGCAAAGCCTACATCGACTATGTCGGTTCATGGGGCCCAATGGTGCTGGGGCATAACAACGCCAATATCCGCAATGCGGTGATTGAAGCGGCATCTCGTGGTTTAAGTTTCGGTGCCCCAACCGAAATGGAAGTGAAAATGGCCGAGCTGGTGTGTGAGCTGGTGCCAGGTATGGATATGGTGCGCATGGTGAACTCCGGCACCGAAGCCACCATGAGCGCGATTCGTCTGGCTCGTGGCTTTACCCATCGTGACAAGATCGTCAAATTTGAAGGCTGCTACCACGGCCACGCCGACTGTCTGCTGGTGAAAGCGGGTTCCGGCGCATTGACCCTGGGCCAACCGAACTCACCGGGTGTTCCGGCTGATTTCGCTAAACACACCCTGACCTGCACTTACAACGATCTGGCGTCAGTACGCGAAGCCTTCGAGCAATATCCAGAAGATATCGCCTGTATCATCGTTGAACCCGTTGCGGGCAATATGAACTGCATCCCACCGCAGCCGGACTTCCTGCCGGGCCTGCGTGCACTCTGTGATGAGTTTGGTGCGCTGCTGATCATCGATGAAGTGATGACCGGCTTCCGTGTGGCGCTGGGCGGTGCTCAGGCTTATTACGATGTCACGCCGGATCTGACCTGTCTCGGCAAAATCATCGGTGGCGGCATGCCGGTGGGCGCATTTGGTGGTCGTCGTGATGTGATGGCTGCACTGGCACCAACGGGTCCGGTTTACCAGGCGGGTACGCTTTCCGGTAACCCGATTGCCATGGCGGCCGGTTTTGCTTGCCTGACGCAGATTGCTCAACCGGGCACGCACAGCACTCTGACCGACCTCACCACCCAACTGTCTGAAGGCTTGCTGGCAGCGGCAAAAGCAGAAAACATTCCGCTGGTGATCAACCACGTTGGCGGCATGTTCGGTATCTTCTTTACCGATGCCGAAAGCGTAACCTGCTATGCCGACGTGACAAAATGCGACGTTGAGCGCTTTAAGCGCTTCTTCCACCTGATGCTGGAAGAAGGCGTTTACCTCGCACCTTCTGCTTTTGAAGCGGGCTTTATGTCGCTGGCACACAGCCAGGAAGATATTCAGCGCACCATTGATGCGGCACGCCGCAGTTTCGCGAAGCTTTAAGCCATTAGCGGGCGCCAGGAATGGCGCCCCTTCATTGATGTGCCCGGCTGTCCCTTGAGGCACAACGTCCCCTAAAGACACCCTTGCCGTTCGTTCGCATCGTTATGCTCAGCTACACGCTTACACCCATTTCCGTTAGGTTGCACAATTATGCGCAGCTGCCCTGTAAGCGCCGATTGACGTAGGTTGCGCGTTTATGCGCGACGCAACAGCCAGATAAAATACGGCGCGCCGAAGAAGGTCGCCATTAAACCTGCAGGGATCTGATCCGGGAACGCCAGCATCCTGCCGCACCAGTCTGCAAACACCATCAATCCGCCGCCTAATAATCCCGCCATCAACACCTGCGGTAATGCGCGCCTGAAGCCCAGCATGCGCACGATATGCGGCGCCATCAAACCGACAAAACTCAACGGGCCGATGGTCAAGGTCGCCGTGGCCGTTAACGCCGCCGCCAGCAGCAGCAGGGCCAGACGCGAACCTGTTAATGCCATCCCCGCTGAACGTGCCGTCGCACTACCCAGCGGCAGCAGTGTGAGCCAGCGGCTCGCCAGTGGCGCGAGCGCAATAAATACGATACCCACCACGGCGCTTTGCACTGCCTGCGGCATATTGATGTTGTAAGTCGAACCGGAAATCCAGCTTAGCAGGCCGCCCATGCGCGGATCGCCACTCGCCATTAACACCATCAGTAAGGTGACAAAGGCACTGTTAAGCGCCATGCCCGCCAGCAACATACGCTCCGGTGAGAAACCTCCGCGACTGGCGACCAGCATAATGACCAGCAGCGTCAGCGCCGCGCCTAATGCGCCAGCGGGCAGCAACCACGCCACGGCGTCACCCGGCACAAAGAACATCATCACAACCACACCACAGGCCGCGCCGGAACTGATGCCTAACACTTCCGGGCTGGCCATCGGGTTGCCAGTGAGGCGCTGAATCAACGCACCTGCAACACCCAGCATCATCCCCACGACTAACGCCGCCAGCACGCGAGGTGCACGCCACGGCAGCAGTTGATGCAGCATCTCACCACTCACCCACGTCCAGCTGTGTGCATCACGACCAAAGGAGATGCCGATAACGCTCAGCAGCGCCAGCACCCCAAGGCCAATGCCACACCACAGCACCACCTTCTGGCGCTCTGCCGGCACCTTGTCGCCCATATTCATTGCCGGTGGAACCGAGCCGGTACGTAAACGCGGCAACAGCCATAGCAGAATCGGTACGCCAATCAACGCGGTCGCTGTGCCGGTGGAAACCTCGCGCCAGTGGCTGGTCAGCCACAATACGCACTGATCGGCCAGCCACAGCAGTAAGGCACCAATCAGCGGAGCCAGCAGCATACGGCTGAGTAAGCGACGCCCCCCGAGCATTTTCGCCAGCAGTGGTGCAAACAGCCCGATAAAACCGATAATCCCGGCGACGTTCACCAATTGCGCACTTAACAGAATCGCCAGAGCGAGTGCGCCGACACGAGCAGCAGACAGTGCCAGACCGAGATTTTTTGCTACGCCGTCATCAAGCCCCATGAGCGTCAAGGGGCGCAGCAATGCCAGCGCCACGACAAAAGCCAACAGCAGACGCGGCCACAGCATGGCGACGTTGTGCCCATCCATCTGATTCAGTGTGCCGGTGCTCCACAAGAACATATTCAGCAGCTGATCATGATTGAAGATGGCAAAGATTTGATTCACCGAACCGGCATACAGGCTCAGGACCAACCCGGCGAGGATCAGTGTCACGGGTGACAGCCGTTTGCCCCAGGCCACGCCAAATACCAGGATGCCCACCAGCACTGCGCCCGCCATCGCAGCAAATTGCTGTGTCAGCTCACCACCCGGCAAATGCCAGAGCGTGGCGACCGTAATACCGAGCTGTGCACCGGATGACACACCCAACGTGGTCGGTTCCGCCAGCGGATTGCGCAGCACCTGCTGAAACAGTAAACCGGCCAATCCGAGACCCGCCCCCACCAACAGCGCCAGCGCCAGACGCGATAACAGGCTGTGATGGAACACCACCTGTTGGATACTGTTGATGTCCGGCGCAAAGAAGGCTTGTGACCACTGCGCCGTTGGCAGCGCGTCACGCAGATTGATAAAGGTCAGCGCCAGCGCCAGTAAAAACATGCTGCTTAGCAGCATCACAGGAAAGAGACGATGGCGCATCAGTGCGACTCCAGCGCGTGTTCCAGCACGCGGACAAATTTCAGCGCTGAATAGGTCGCGCCGTAATACCAGACGGCAGGCACACGCTTGAAGCGGCCCGCGCGGATAAACGGCAGCGCCTGCCACAGCGCAGTTTTCATCACCTGCTGCATGTCACGATCGTTATCGTGATCAAAACAGATCACCTGTACATCGCCGACATCGGCTAACCGCTCAAGCCCAACCACGGCACTGCCCCAGAAATTGGTTTCACCCTGCCAGGCGTTACTCAGGCCAAGGATTTCCATCACTTCGAGGAACAGACTGTTGGTGCCAAACGTGATGGCGTGACGGCTGTCCATCAATGACATCAGCAGCACCGGACGATCTGCCCAGGGTTTGAGACGTTCGCGCGCTGCCGCTAGCTGCTCATCCAGGAATTGCAGATGCTGTACCGCCTGCGCTTCCCGGCCCAGCCGGGCACCGAGCGCATGCAGTGATTTACGGGCAGTACTTAACGGTTTACCGTCCCCGCTATTCAGATCAAAGCCCATGGTCGGCGCGATGCGATCGAGTTTATCTAATCCCGGACCGTAGCCGTTGGAGTGCAGGATTAAGGAAGGTTCGAGCTGCGTCATCAGTTCCAGATTGGGTTCGGTGCGCAGGCCGAGATCGATGGTGCTGGCGGATAGCATCGGCTCACCAACCCAGATGTTGTAGTTGCGCAAATCAGCCACACCGAGCGGCGATACACCGAGCGCCATCAGTAGCTCAACGGGTAGCCATTCCAGCGCCAGGATGCGCTGCAGATCGGGTGTTGCCGCACGCAATGGGGCAACGTTCATCAGTGGCGTCAGTGCCAGCGCCGTCAGCAAGCGACGGCGTGAAATGTCGAACATGGCGAGGCCTCAGTAAACAAAACTGACGGGAGCACCGCCTTGTGGATGGGGCAAGATGCCCATCGGAATACCGTAGATATTGCCCAGCACATCGGCCTGCATGATGACATCAGGCCCGCCTTCCGCAATCATTTCGCCGCCTCGCAGCGCCACCAGACGGTCGCAATAACGTGCCGCCATGTTAATGTCATGCAGCACGGCAATCACCGTTAACCCGCGCTCACGGCTGAGACGTTGAATCAGTGCCAGCACATCAACCTGATGTGCGATATCCAGCGCTGAAGTGGGTTCATCCAGCAACAGGCAGCGGCTATTTTGCGCCACCAGCATTGCCAACCACGCACGCTGGCGTTCGCCGCCTGACAGACTGTCCACCAGACGCCCGGCAAACGGTTTTAGTCCCACCAGCGTAATCGCTTCTTCCACGCGATCGCGATCTTCCTGGCCGTAGCGCCCAAGCGCACCGTGCCACGGATAACGACCAATCGCCACCAACTCACGCACCGTCATCCCTTCTGCCGCCGGTAACTGCTGCGGCAAATACGCCACCTGGCGCGCAAAATCTTTGCTGCCCCAGTTCTCCACCGCATCGCGGTTCAACAGCACCTGACCTTCACTTGCCGCATGGTGACGCCCCAGCATTTTCAGCAAGGTGGATTTACCCGAGCCGTTGTGGCCAATCAGCGCCGTCACTTTACCCGGCGCAAAGGTGAGTGAAAGTGGATGCAGCAACGTGCGCCCAGGTACGCGAAAGCTGACATTATCCAGCGTGAAGGTGGTTTCTTCGTGGTGCGGATGCTGCATGGTGATTCCTGGTTAATTAGCACAAAACCGATCTGATTCTGAAGGGGGCGGCCCTGAGGCCGCCCAAAATCACAACATATTCGCCCTGACGAATCAGAAGCGGAAGGTGGCGGTACCAACGATTTGACGTTCAGCGCCCCAGTAGCAAGCGTAATCACGGTAGCAGCTGGCAACGTATTCACGATCGAACAGGTTGTTGATATTAACACCCACAGAAGAGCCCGGCAGACCGAAACGGCCGAGATCATATTTCAGCGCTGCGTCGACGGTGGTGTAACCCGCTACGTCGAAGTTTTGGTTGATGTTGTCGCCTGTTGAATACAAACCTTTGCTCTCGCCGATATAGCGCACACCCGCTCCCAACGTAACGCCGGACAATGCAGTCTCGTGGAAGGTGTAATCGCCCCACAACGTGGCCATATGCTTAGGTACTTGCACCGGCGTTCTGCCTTTCAGCGTTGTATCTTCGGTGTATTCCGCATCGGTGTAGGTGTACGACGCCGTCATATTGATGTTGGCGTTCAGTGCTGCCTTGGCTTCCAATTCAACACCACGTGAACGGATTTCACCGCTCTGAATGCTGGCAAATGGATGGTTTACCGTATCAGGATCTGCGGTCAGGTTTTTGGTTTTGGTCAATTGATAAACGGCAGCTGTCATCACAATTGGACGATCTTTCGGTACGTACTTCACGCCCGCTTCATACTGTTTGGCGCGCGAAGGATCGAAAGCCTGCCCTTCAAACGTTGAACCTGAGTTTGGAATAAAGGCTTCGCTGTAACTGAAATAAGGTGCGATGCCGTTATCGAACACATAGTTCAGGCCGCCACGCCAGGTAAAGGCTTGATCGTTTTGACGATCCAGTGAACTGGCGACACGGTCATACACCGAGGTCATCGCGTAGTCGTAGCGACCCCCTAAGGTCAGTACCCAGCGATCCCACTCCATTTGGTCCTGTGCATACAGACCCGTTTGACGCTGTTTATTCAGGTGCTGATAAGGAGAGTCAAACGGCGTGACCAAATCGTCGCCATACTGCGGGTTGATGGCACTCAAATTGCTGGCTGAGCCAAACTGCGCATTAACATCATTACGCATCTGCTGATAATCCACACCCATCAGCAAGGTGTGATCCAGTGCACCCGTCGCGAATTTCGCCTGCGCTTGGGTATCTACGGCGAACTCATTCAACTTCTCATCTGAAACTGCAGAACCACGGGTAATTTCATTGGTCGCCGCGCTAAAGCCATTACCGTAAATACTGCGATATCCGGTACGCATGTCCGCATAACGCAGATTCTGGCGCACCGTCCAGGTATCGTTGAAGCTGTGCTCGAAGTTGTAGCCCACCATCTTGGTGTTGCGCGAAATCTTGTTGCTGTCTTCGCCTTCATCAAAGTTGGTTGGCAGTTTGTAGCTGCTACCGTCCGGGCGGGTAATGCCCACCACGGTGCCCTGACGCGGCAACCAGCCGTAATAACCGGTTTCCGGCTCATTCTGGAAATAGGTCAGCAAATCAAAGCGGGTATTGGCATCAGGACGCCAGCTGAACGAAGGCGCGATGGTATAGCGCTTCTCTTTGTTCATCTCCTGTTGCGCATCAGCGCTGCGAGCCAGACCCGTCAGGCGATAGCTGTACACGCCGTCATCATCCAGCGATCCGCCGAAATCGAAGCCGGTAGAGAACAGGTTATCAGTGCCCATCTGGAACTGCACTTCACGCAGTGTTTCCTGCGTCGGGCGCTTGCTCACCAGCGACACCACGCCGCCTGGGTTGCTTTTGCCGTACAGCACCGACACCGGGCCACGCAGCAGTTCCGCACGCTCAAGGAAGTAAGGATCAATGGCGAACTCAGAGTAGTTATCCCCCTGCAGCTTCAGGCCATCAAGATATTGGTTAGTGTTGGTTTCGCTAAAGCCACGAATCGACAGCGCATCGATTACGCTTGAGCTGCCGCGGTTACCCGTCAGCACGCCAGCCGTGTAGTTAAACGCACCTTTTACGCTGGTTACAGCGTGCATCGCCATCTCTTCCTGCGTCACCACCGAAACCGACTGTGGGTTTTTCTCAATCGGCGTATCGGTTTTGGTGCCGGTAGCACTATGTTTCGCGGCAATGGTAGGAGCCGGACCCCATGCGCTTTCCTGCGCGACGGTGTTGCCGCCATTGGCGGTCACCACCACGGTATCTTCTGCCAGCGCCTGTGCGCTCAGCGTACCCAGTGTTAAAGAAATCATTAAAGCGAGCGGACGACGGGAGGTCGCAGCACGTGCAGAACAAGGATTAGAATTTCGCGCATTCATAAAAAAGGATCTCTCGAAAGGAAACGATGCAGGCGAATGAAAACGAGAATGATTATTAGACGCACGGATTTTAGGCGAAGTTTGGCGAGATCCGCAAGATGTAATGCCTGATGGCGGTGCGTTTGCGACCAGATCGTGCATATCCATGATCGCGAATAACAATCGTGCAGACGTAAAAAAGGGCGCCGAAGCGCCCTGTGCTTTCTGCAGCTAACTATTTGCTGCCAAACATATCCTTAATCCAGCCCGCCACGCCGTCAGCATCTTTCTGCTCACCCTGCTGCTGCTGAGGTGACTGCTGCTGAGGTTGCGACTCTTGCTGCTGTTGGATCTGCTGCTGTTGCTGGATCTGTTGCTGCTGTTGCTGGCACAGCGCGTTGGGATCCAACGTCCATACCGGCAGTGAACGCCAGGTGCTGCTGCCAGAACCACACACGAAGTTACCGGCAGAGTCGACGTTCATCTGCGTAATATCTTCTGGCGGTGTCAGCACCAGCGGCATTGGCGCCTGGTTGTCGAGATAACGGCGATAAATCTGCATCGCACCGCTTGCACCGTACAGCTTCGACGTCTGGTTGTTGTCGCGGCCAACCCAGGTGATCGCGACCTCTTTGCCATCAATACCCGCAAACCAGCTATCGATCAAATCATTGGTGGTACCGGTTTTACCCGCCAGATGAGCATTCGGGTAACGCGCGCCCAGCGCACGGGCGGTGCCGTGATCGGCAACTTGCTGCATGGTGTACAAGGTCATATAAGCAGCCTGCGCCGGCTCAACGCGTTGCGCCTGCGGGAAGCTCTGGTACAACACCGTGCCATCTTCAGCAATCACCGAACGTACCGCCGACAGGTCGGCGCGGTTACCGCCGCTGGCGATCGACTGGAACGCCTGTGCCGCTTCGATCGGTGTCAGGTTAAGTGCTCCCAGTAACATCGCTGGCACCGGATTCAGCTGATCTTTCGGCACGCCCAGCTTCGTCCAGGTATCCACCACCGAAGGCAGACCCAATGTCATCCCCAGATTTACGGTAGGCACGTTCATGGAGTTGGTTAAGGCATCCACCAGCATCACTTTGCCGCTGAAACGCTTGTCGTCGTTCATCGGTTTCCAGATGGAACCGTTCGGCTGTTTCAGCGCAATCGGCTCATCCGCCAGCCAGGTGTTCAGACGATAGGTATTCGGCTGGCTCAATGCGGTGAGATAGGTCGCCGGTTTAGCCAGTGAACCGATAGAACGACGCGCCTGCAGCGCACGGTTATAGCCCGCGAACTGCGGATCGGCACCGCCTACCATGGCACGCACTTCACCACTGAAGCGATCCACCACCACCATCGCGGTTTCCAGATCCTTCAAACCACGCTGTTTTTTCAGCGCCGGGATGCCATCTTCAACCGCTTTTTCCGCCGCATCCTGAGAGATAGGATCGAGCGTGGTGAAAATCTTCACGCCAGACAGATCTTTAATCTTGTCGCCCAGTTTGGCCTGCAACTCGTTACGTACCATCTGCATAAAGGCAGGCTGCGGCGTGATCACGCCCCCTTTCGGCTGCACACCCAGCGGACGCGCCGAGAGCATGTCATACAGCTCCTGATCGATGACGTTCTGCTGCTGCAGTAAACGCAGCACCAGATTACGACGCTCCAGCGCCAGTTTCGGGTTGCGCCACGGGTTATACAGCGAAGCACCTTTCACCATGCCGACCAGCATCGCCTGCTGATCGAGGCTCAGCTCATCGACGGGACGACCGAAGTAATACAAACTCGCCAGCGGGAAGCCACGGATCTGATCGTTGCCCGCCTGACCGAGGTACACCTCATTGAGATACAGCTCAAGGATACGATCTTTGCTATAGCGCGCATCCATGATCACCGCCATGTAAGCTTCACGTGCTTTACGCCACAGTGAACGCTCGTTGGTCAGGAACAGGTTTTTCACAAGCTGCTGGGTCAGGGTACTGCCGCCCTGCACCGCTTTACCGGCGGTGATATTGGCAAGGAATGCACGACCAATCGAATACGGGCTAATGCCGTCGTGTTCGTAGAAATGGCGGTCTTCGGTCGCGATCAGCGTACTGACCAGCAGATCCGGGAAGCCCGCACGCGGCACGAACAGCCGCTGCTCACCGTTCGGCGATTGCAGCATGGTGATCAAACGTGGATCGAGGCGGAAGAAGCCAAAATCACGTCCGGTATCGAGGTTTTTAATCTCGCTCAGTTCGTTGTTGCTGAACGTCAGACGGGCGTTGATCTGCCCCTCTTTGCTGTCCGGGAAGTCAAACGGACGACGCAGCAGATCGATGGTGTTGCCTTTGACGCTAAATTCGCCCGGACGGGTAATGCGCGACACTTCGCGATACTGCGTGCCTTCCAGCAGCGCAATCATCTCTTTTTTGTCGTACGACATCCCCGGCTCAAGGCTCACCATGCGGCCGTAAACAGCGGCAGGCAACTGCCACACTTTACCGTCGATGCGGCTGCGAATTTCAGAGTCGAGATAGATGCCCCAGGCCACCATCACGACCACAAAGACCAGGAAAAGCTTAATTAACCAGCCTAACCAACGACGTTTGCCGCGTGGCGGACGTTTTCCTTTCCCTTTACCTTTTGGTGGCACCGGTGTGCTCTCCTCATCGTCTTCGTCAAAATCGTCCTGATCGATATCATCATCAAGCTCCCTGCGGCGACCCCGGCGCGCAGTGCTGCGCGGCGGCTTTGGCGCTTTTCCTTTACGCCCAATAGGTTCGCGATCGTTCCCAGACATGCTTTTATTCTCCAGGCATAGCTACGGCTACGGCCGTTACTCTAACTGCTTTCTCGTGCTGCGCATGGCAGAACCCTCTGAATTCGATCCACAGAGTGTCACGATGAAAATTTCTTGGTGCGCCTTGTCGGTAAGGCGTTTGCCGGATCGTCGGGCCAGGGATGTTTGGGATAGCGCCCTTTCATCTCTTTCTGCACTTCAGGATAGGCTCCGCGCCAGAACGCAGTGAGATCACGGGTGATCTGCAACGGCCGGTGCGCGGGTGAGAGCAACTCCAGCACCAGCGGAATGCGGCCTTCGGCCACCGCGGGATTTTGCGCTTCCCCAAACATCTCCTGCATACGCACTGCCAACGCCGGAGGCTTTTCAGCATCGTAACGAATAGGCAGGCGACTTCCGGTCGGCACAGTGTAATGAGTTGGCAGCACAGTATCCAGCCGCTGACGTTGTGACCATGTCAGCAAATGTAATAATGCGCTGACAAGATTGACGGCCTGCAGGCTCCTGAGATCGCGCACGGAACCCATCTCGGGTAACAGCCAACGCTCCAGCGAGTCGAGCAGGCTCTCATCGTCCAATGGCGGCCACGCCTCTTCCGGCAGCCACTCGGCGGCACAATGCAAACGCAAACGCAGCTGTTCCGCTTCGGGGGTCCAGCCGAGTACCGAGAGCCCTTTTTCGCGGATCCAGCGCAACATCGCCGGGTGTAAAATCTCCGGTTCCGGTCGCGCCTGCGGCTGTGCTTTTAGGACCAGCGCACCCACGAGTTCCCGTTTCCAGGCGCGCAATGTCCCTTTCTCCTCATCCCATTCCACATCAATGCGCTGCGACACCAGTTCAGGACATTGCTGGCGTAACTCGCCGATTTCCACCGGCAGCGCTAAGAGCATGCGCGCTTCGGCCGCGCTGGCACCTTGTAATAAGGTCGGCGCAATCAGCCATTCATAACGGCTCAAGCCATCCTGCTCATCCAGCATGGCGCCAATCCCATTGGCCAGCTGATAGCGCGCACTCTCGCCGCGTCGCTGTGCCAGCCGATCGGCAAACCCCGCAGCCAGTAAAGAGGGGAACAGATCGGGATTGACGCTGCCGCCGCTGGCATTGAGTCGCTGCTGCCACTGACGGGCGCGGCGTTGCCAGTGAGGCTGAGGCCGGTTGAGTGCATCACGCAGATCTGCGCTACCGCTACGTGGCGGATCTTCCAGAATCGCCACCAGTAAGGCGGCACTGGCGATCGCATCCTTATCCTGTGCCGCGCACAAGATGGCCGTGAGGCGGGGATCGCTGCCCAGCGCCGCCATTTGCCGCCCACGCGCATTCAGCTTCTCGCCTTCCAGCGCCCCCAAACGGGTCAGTAAATCATTTGCCGCGCGTAAGCTGCGCGCGCGTGGCACATCCAGCCAGCTAAGCTGTGACGCCTCCTGGCAACCCCACTGCAATAAATCGATTTGCAGTGAAGAGAGATCGCTGTTGAGGATTTCCGGCTCACTCTGTGCCACCGCGCGCATCGCTTGTTCCTGGGGTAGCAGATGCAAACAGATACCGGGTTCAAGACGACCCGCACGACCTGCTCGCTGCGTCATTGATGCCTGGCTGATACGCTGGGTTTGCAACCGTGTTACGCCACTGCGTACATCAAACTGCGCTGAGCGTTCCAGCGCGCTATCCACTACCAGACGGATGCCTTCAATGGTCAGACTGGTTTCGGCGATATTGGTCGCCAACACCACCTTGCGACGACCGGCGGGCGCAGGCAGAATCGCGCGACGCTGCGCATCCAGAGACAGCGCGCCATATAAAGGAGAGAGATCCACGTCATCGCCGACGCGGGATTCCAGCTCGCGCTTCACGCGTTCAATCTCCGCGACGCCCGGCAGGAACAGCAGCAGCGAACCCGTTTCGTCGCGCAGCAATTGCGCCACTTCTCGTGCCACCGCTTCGTCAAAACGCTGTTGCGGATTGAGCGAGGCATAACGGCGCGTCACCGGGAAGCTACGTCCTTCAGAGACAATAAAAGGCGCAGCAGGCAGCAGCTGACGCAACCGATCGTTATCCAGCGTTGCGGACATCAGCAGAATTTTCAGGTCATCGCGCAGCCCTTGTTGCACATCCAGCAGCAGCGCCAGCGCCAAATCAGCCTGTAGGCTGCGCTCATGAAACTCATCGAGGATCACCAGCGACACACCTTCGAGCATCGGATCGCGCTGCAACATGCGCGTCAGAATGCCTTCGGTCACCACTTCCAGTCGCGTATGGGGGCCGCAGCAGTTTTCACCGCGCATGCGATATCCCACGGTACCACCGGGCTGTTCCCCCAACTGATCCGCCAGGCGCTGCGCCACATTACGCGCCGCCAGACGACGCGGCTCAAGCATAATGATGCGCCCCGGCAGCACCGACTGCTGTAGCAGTTGCAGCGGCAGCCAGGTCGATTTTCCCGCGCCGGTGGGTGCCGCCAGTAAAACTTGTGATGACTGAGACAATGCGTCGAGCAATGCAGGCAGCACCTCACTTACCGGTAATTCACTCACACTTAACTCCCACTCTGCCTGTGCTAACATGGCGCGCATTGTAGCACTCAACGGCCACGTCACCATGTCGATACAACGTCTGTTTTTTGCCCTCGAACTGCCCGCGCCACTCCAGCAACAGCTGGTACAGTGGCGCGCAGATCACTTTGCAGAAGGGGCAGGAAAACCGGTGGCCGCCGCCAATCTGCATCTGACGCTGGCGTTTCTGGGGGATGTCAGTGCCGAGACCTCGCAGCAGTTACAGCAGTTAGCTTCGCGCATTGTTCAGCCCGGTTTTAGCCTGGATTTGGATGATGCGGGACACTGGCCGCGCCCCGGTGTCGTGTGGCTTGGCTGCCAACGTGCACCACGCGGCTTGTTGCAGTTAGCGAGCCTGCTGCGTGCTCAGGCGGCACGCCATGGCTGCGCCCAGAGTGCACAGCCTTTTCACCCGCATATCACTTTGTTGCGCCACGCCACGCAAAAAGTGGCCTTACCCCCGCGCGGCTTTCACTGGCAGTACGATGTCAGTGACTTTGCGCTGTTCTCATCGACCTTTAGCCAGGGACGCACCCGCTATCGGCGGCTGGCGCGCTGGCCATTGCCCTCTTCGTCAGGAGCCTGAATGCAGTTTGATCCACCGCTAAAACCCGCTCGTCTTATCGCGCGCTATAAGCGCTTTCTTGCCGATGTCGTGACACCAGAGGGGGAGACACTGACCATTCACTGCGCCAATACCGGGGCAATGACCGGCTGCGCCACGCCGGGGGATACCGTGTGGTATTCCACGTCAGACAGCACCACGCGCAAGTATCCGCATAGCTGGGAACTGACCGAGACACAACAAGGCCACTGGATCTGCGTGAACACCCTCAGAGCCAATCAACTGGTGCGTGAAGCCTTAACCCTTGACGCCATTCCAGAATTGTCCGCTTACAGCCACTGCCAACCTGAAGTGAAATACGGTACGGAAAAAAGCCGAATTGACTTCCTGCTGCAAGCGGAGGGCAGATCAAACTGCTATATTGAAGTCAAGTCCGTCACCCTTTTACAGCAGGGTAAAGGCTTTTTTCCGGATGCGGTGACGGCTCGAGGACAGAAGCATCTGCGCGAACTCAGTGCTATCGCGGCAGAGGGTCATCGAGCTGTTTTGTTGTTCGCCGTTCTGCATACGGGGATTGAGGACGTCTCCCCGGCGCGCCATATCGACGCACACTACGCAGAACTACTGGGACAGGCTCAACGCTGTGGAGTGGAAGTGTTGGCGTATCAGGCTCAGATTTCACCTGCTCAAATGTTACTCACTCAGCCCGTCGCCGTGACGATTAACGCAGAGTTGTAATATTTATAGCAATTTGCTGTGATAGGAATGTTCTGGGCGGTGCGCTAAATACGCTGTTCCTCACAGGCTTGTCAAGGTGCGAATATGAATAATTGCCAACCTTGACTGCTTCTGCTATTTATAGCGGCCTGTTTTTTCCCTGATGGGAATCGATATACCCCTTAATAATTCGCGTTGCAGGCAGTCGGTGGTCAATTTAGCCAATGCACATGCAACCTGAAGTATGACGGGAAGGGCGTGTTATCCAGGAGAAACAACATGCAAGAAGGGCAAAACCGTAAAACATCGTCCCTGAGTATCCTCGCCATCGCTGGTGTGGAGCCGTATCAGGTGAAACCGGGCGAAGAGTATATGAACGACGCCCAACTGAGCCATTTCCGCAAGATTCTGGAAGCCTGGCGCAACCAACTTCGGGATGAAGTAGACCGCACTGTGTCGCATATGCAGGACGAAGCTGCGAACTTCCCGGATCCGGTAGACCGTGCCGCACAGGAAGAAGAGTTCAGTCTGGAATTACGTAACCGCGATCGTGAGCGTAAACTGATCAAAAAGATCGAAAAAACGCTGAAGAAAGTGGATGACGACGATTTCGGCTACTGTGATTCTTGTGGTGTAGAAATTGGTATTCGTCGCCTTGAAGCGCGTCCGACCGCCGATCTCTGCATCGACTGCAAAACGCTGGCTGAAATCCGCGAGAAGCAGATGGCAGGCTAATGGCCGTGAGCAGACTGTCGCCGCACTGCCGGGAAAACCACTGTTTTCCCGACGTGCGGTGCACCTCAAAATGAACTCTTCAACCTCTTCCTGCGTCGGGCGTTTCGCTCCCTCTCCTTCTGGTGATCTGCATTTTGGTTCGCTGATAGCCGCCTTAGGCAGCTACCTGAGCGCGCGTGCGCAACAAGGCCGCTGGCTGGTGCGTATTGAAGATATCGATCCGCCGCGAGAAGTGGCTGGCGCAGCGACACGCATCCTGAAACAGCTGGAGCATTATGGCCTGCAGTGGGATGGCGACGTGTTGTGGCAGTCGCAGCGTCATGATGCCTACCGGGAAGCACTGAGCTGGCTGCAACAGCACCGTCAAAGCTACTTTTGTACCTGCACGCGCAGCCGTATTCAGCAGCTTGGGGGGTTCTACGACGGTCACTGTCGGGAATTACATCTCCCTGCAGAGAACGCCGCGCTGCGCCTGCGTCAGCATGCACCGGTTTATGGCTTTGACGATCGCCTGCGCGGTCATTTAGCGGCCGAGCGCTCGCTGGCAGAAGAAGATTTTATTATCCATCGCCGGGATGGTTTGTTTGCTTACAACCTGGCGGTGGTAGTAGATGACCATTTTCAGGGTGTGACGGAAATCGTACGCGGGGCAGATTTGATTGAACCCACGGTGCGTCAAATCGCGCTCTACCAGCAGTTCGGCTGGCCGGTGCCTGCGTATCTGCACCTGCCTCTGGCCATCAATGACG
This sequence comes from Pantoea sp. ME81, assembly GCF_903970985.1. NCBI lineage: Bacteria > Pseudomonadati > Pseudomonadota > Gammaproteobacteria > Enterobacterales > Erwiniaceae > Pantoea > Pantoea sp. ME81. Next base: position 38,867 of record NZ_CAJCKS010000030.1, read on the forward strand.
ATGGCAATAAGCTCTCTAAACAGAATCATGCGCCCGCTCTACCTGATGGGGATGCGCGCCCATTGCTGATATGCGCGTTGCACTTGCTGGGGCAATCGGTTTTGGAGAGTTGGCAAGATGCCACAGTGGAGCAACTGCTCGATAACGCGGTGGCACAGTGGAGTATCCAACTGATCCCACAACAGAACGCGCGAATCACGGATGAGGCGACATCGCCATTCCTAAATGGTTCGCAACAGGCTATGATTAGCCGCTGATTTATTAACACCCTTTTATCACTGTCGAGGTGTCCCATTTTTACCCGAGTCGCAAATTTTTGCCGGAGAGTCCTCAAGCGTGACGAGGAGGCGCCTGAAGAGGTGGAAACTGAAAGTCTGATGACCGTCATTCCCCGTGAAAGCCATAACATCTCACGCAAAGATATCAGCGAAAACGCCCTTAAAGTGCTGTATCGCCTGAATAAAGCCGGTTTCGAAGCTTACCTGGTAGGCGGCGGCGTGCGCGATTTGCTGCTGGGTAAGAAGCCAAAAGACTTTGATATCACCACCAACGCCACGCCTGAGCAGATGCGCAAATTGTTCCGCAACTGCCGTCTCGTCGGTCGTCGTTTCCGTCTGGCACATGTGATGTTCGGTCCTGAAGTGATCGAAGTCGCGACTTTCCGTGGTCATCACCAGGAAGAAGCTGAAGACGATCGCAACAACTCCCAGCGCGGCCAGAACGGCATGCTGCTGCGTGATAACATTTTTGGCAGCATCGAAGATGATGCCCAGCGCCGCGATCTCACCATCAACAGCCTGTATTACAGCGTGGCGGATTTCTCCGTACGTGATTACGTCGGCGGTTTGCAGGATCTGGAAGACGGCGTGATCCGTTTGATTGGCGATCCGGAAACCCGTTATCGCGAAGATCCGGTACGTATGCTGCGCGTGGTGCGTTTTGCCGCCAAGCTGGAGATGCGCATTGCCGCGGAAACTGCCGAGCCGATTCCGCGCCTGGCCACGCTGCTGAATGACATTCCGCCTGCGCGTCTGTTTGAAGAATCCCTTAAATTGCTGCAAGCCGGTTACGGATTCCGTACCTATCAGATGATGCGTGAGTACCATCTGTTCCAGCCGCTGTTCCCTACCCTGACGCGTGGCTTCACCGCCGAAAGCGACAGTCTGATGGAGAAAATGCTGGCTCAGGTGCTGAAGAACACCGACAACCGCATTCAGAACGATATGCGCGTCAATCCGGCCTTCCTGTTTGCCGCGATGTTCTGGTATCCGCAGCTGGAATCGGCCCAACGCATTGCGCAGGAAAGCGGACTGACCTATTACGACGCCTTTGCGCTGTCGATGAACGAAACGCTGGATGAAGCCTGCCGTGCGCTGGCGATTCCTAAGCGTATCACCACCCTGATTCGCGATATCTGGCAGCTGCAGTTGCGCATGTCGCGTCGTCATGGCAAGCGCGCATGGAAGCTGATGGAGCATCCAAAATTCCGTGCTGCATATGATCTGCTGGCGCTGCGTGCCGATGTGGAAAACAACCGCGAACTGCAAAGCCTGACCCATTGGTGGGGTGAGTTCCAGGCTGCGGCGCCGGTCGAGCAGAAAACCATGATGAACACGCTGGGGGATGATCCGGTGGCACCGCGCCGCAAACCGCGTCGTCCGCGCCGTCGTCCAACCGGCCCACGCCGCGATACCAATAGCGCATCATGATTCGCGTTTACCTCGCCTTAGGCAGTAATCTGGCCGACCCGCTGCATCAGGTTGATGCAGCGCTGGCCGCGATTGATGCGATACCGCACACCTCGCGCGTCGCCACCTCTTCACTGTACCGCACGCCACCGTACGGCCCGCCAGACCAGCCTGATTACCTGAATGCGGTGGTCGCGCTGGACACCACGCTGGAAGCTGAAGCGCTGCTCGATCATACCCAGCGTATCGAGCTGGAACACGGACGAGTGCGCAAAGCAGAGCGCTGGGGTCCGCGCACCCTCGATATCGACATCATGCTGTTTGGCCAGCAGACGATTCACACCCCACGTCTCACCGTGCCACACTACGACATGCAGAACCGTGCGTTTATGCTGGTGCCGTTGTTAGAGATCGCGCCAGGCCTGCGCTTGCCCAACGGTCAGCCGCTGACCGGCATCCTCGCCACGCTGGATCGCAGCACCATCAGCTTGTGGTCTGAGTAGGCTGCAATAATCGCACTACGGTCGTATCGCCTTTTCAATCAATCCAGTACACTGCGCGCATCAGAAAACTCTGGAGTGTGCGATGAAACCGACAACCATCTCCCATTTACGCCAGCTCAAAGCCAGTGGCCGCAAATTTGCCACCCTGACGGCCTACGACTTTAGCTTTGCCCGCCTGTTTGCCGATGAAGGCATTCAGGTGATGCTGATTGGCGACTCCCTTGGCATGACCGTGCAAGGCCATGAATCCACATTACCTGTCACTGTAGCGGATATCGCTTATCACACCGCGGCCGTGCGCCGAGGCGCGCCGAATGCGTTGGTGATGGCCGACCTGCCGTTCATGAGTTACGCCACACCGCAGCAAACCTTCGATAACGCCGCTGAACTGATGCGTGCCGGTGCCAACATGGTGAAGCTGGAAGGCGGTGAATGGCTGGCAGACACCGTGCGTATGCTTACCGAGCGCGCCGTGCCGGTCTGTGGTCATCTAGGCCTGACGCCACAGTCAGTGAACATCTTTGGTGGCTACAAGGTGCAGGGCCGTGATGAAGCGGGCGCGGAGCGTTTGCTGGCCGATGCACTGGCGCTGGAAGCCGCAGGAGCACAATTGATGGTGCTGGAGTGTGTGCCGGTGGCGCTGGCAGAGCGTATCACCAAAGCGTTGAGCATTCCGGTCATCGGTATTGGTGCGGGTAACGTCACCGATGGACAGATTCTGGTGATGCACGATGCCTTTGGCATTACCGGCGGTCATATTCCTAAATTTGCCAAAAATTTCCTCGCGGAAACCGGCGACATTCGCGCGGCAATTCGCCAGTATATTGCCGACGTTGAGGCGGGCATCTACCCTGCCGCCGAACACAGTTTCCAGTAAATCAGGAGATTTGCAGTGCTGATTATTGAATCGCTGCCGATGCTGCGACGAGAAATTCGTCGCTGGCGGCAGGAAGGCAAACGTATCGCGCTGGTGCCCACCATGGGCAACCTGCATGACGGCCACCTGACGTTGGTGGATGAAGCGCGCGAGCGGGCCGATATCGTGGTGGTTTCGATTTTCGTCAACCCGATGCAGTTTGAACGCGCCGATGACCTGGCGCGTTATCCCCGTACCTTGCAGGACGATTGCGAGAAGCTCAATCGTCACAGCGTCGATTTGGTGTTTGCCCCTGCGCCAGCGGATGTGTATCCCAAAGGGCTGGATAGCCAGACCTTCGTTGAAGTCCCCGGGTTATCATCACTGCTGGAAGGTGCCAGTCGTCCCGGTCACTTCCGCGGTGTGTCCACTATTGTGAGCAAACTGTTTAACCTGGTGCAGCCCGATATTGCCTGTTTTGGTGAGAAAGATTTCCAGCAGTTAGCCATTATCCGCAAGATGGTGGCCGACATGGGCTTCGATATCGAGATTGTCGGCGTGCCAACTGTACGCGCGGAAGATGGTTTGGCGTTGAGCTCACGTAACGGTTATCTCACCAGCGAAGAGCGCGCGATCGCTGCGGGTCTGAGCCAGGTGATGAACAGCATGGCCGAGCGTCTGAACAACGGCGAACGCCATGTTGAAGAGATTATCGAAACGGCCGAGGCCGCATTGCGTGAGAAAGGCTTCCGCCCTGATGGACTGGCCATTTGCGATGCCGACAATTTGCAGCCGCTGACGGTGGATAGCCAGCGCGCCGTGATTCTGATGGCCGCCTGGTTGGGGAATGCGCGCCTGATCGATAATCAGCAAGTGGATCTGACGGAGTAACCTCCGTCGTTTAATCGCAGCTTAATAAGGTTATCCCGTTATGATTCGTACCGTACTTCAGGGCAAACTGCACCGCGTGAAAGTTACGCAGGCAGATTTGCACTACGAAGGTTCCTGCGCCATCGACCAGGATTTTCTTGATGCATCCGGCATTCTGCAATACGAAGCCATCGACATTTATAACGTCACCAACGGTCAGCGTTTCTCCACCTACGCGATTGCCGCTGAGCGTGGCTCGAAGATCATCTCCGTCAATGGTGCCGCCGCCCGTTGTGCCTGTGAAGGTGATATCATGATCATCTGCTCTTATGTGCAGGTGGAAGATGAAGTCGCCCGTAGCTGGCAGCCCAAAGTCGCTTATTTCGAAGGCGACAACGAGATGAAACGCATCGCTAAAGCGTTGCCGGTTCAGGTGGCTTGATACAACGAGGGCGGCCATTCGGCCGCCCCCGTAAAACTTAAGTCCGCAATCCGCGACCGCGCTGAATCAACGCATACACCAGTACGTAAAACACCACGATAAAGGCAATCAGCACTGACAGGGTAAACACCAGCGGCACATCATTGATGCCGAGGAAACCGTAGCGGAAGCCGCTGATCATATACACCACCGGGTTCAGCTTCGACACTGCCTGCCAGAACGGCGGCAGCAGCGTCAGCGAATAGAACACGCCCCCCAAATAGGTTAACGGTGTCAGCACGAAGGTGGGGATCAAGCTGATATCGTCAAAGGTACGCGCAAACACCGCATTCAGCAGGCCAGCCAGCGAGAACAGAATCGCAGTCAGCAGCAGCGTCAGGGCCACCATTGACCACGAGTGCACGTGGAACGGCACAAAGAACAGCGAAATCGCCGTCACCAGAATACCAACGCACACGCCACGCGCCACGCC
>NZ_CAJCKS010000031.1:0-41591 GCF_903970985.1 Pantoea sp. ME81
GCGTATGTTCAAGGAAGTGACAAGCCACGCCATCGGCGCTTACATCCGCGCGCGTCGCCTGTCGAAAGCCGCTGTGGCCTTGCGCCTGACCAGCCGCCCGATCCTCGACATCGCTTTACAATACCGCTTCGATTCACAGCAGACTTTTACCCGTGCGTTTAAAAAGCAGTTTAATCAAACGCCCGCCTGGTATCGTCGCTCATCGGAATGGAACTCCTTCGGCATTCGCCCGCCGATTCGTCTGGACGATCACCACATGCCTGAGGCCACGTTTGTCACGCTGCCGGAAACGGTGCTGGTCGGGCAAACGCAGAGTTACACCTGTACGCTGGAGCAAATTTCCAGCTACCGTGACGAAATGCGCATCCATTTCTGGAAACAGTTCCTGCTGGAAACTGATACCGTGCCACCGGTGTTATACGGTCTGCATCAGGTACGTGCCAGCCATGAAAAGGATGATGAGCAGGAGATTCTCTACACCACGGCAGTGCCTGCCGATCAACAGGCATTGAGCATGCAGTCGAATCAAAATGTGATTCTCGAAGCCGGGGATTACGTGCAGTTCACCTATAACGGTGCGCGCAGCGCACTGGGTGAGTTCATTCTGCTGCTATACGGCACCTGTATGCCAACGTTGGGTCTGGTGCGTCGTCAGGGCCAGGATATTGAGCGTTTCTTCACGCATGGCGGTAAGAAACGCAGCGAGCCGCCAACGGAAATCCGTTGCGAATACCTGATTCCCATTCGCCCGCAGCAGAATCGCTGATATGAAAATGCCGTCATGATGACGGCATTTTTTTGGCTTCAATAACGGCAGATCGCCATAAATGGCGAGCTGACCCTTTTGCTGGGCAGGCAATCATTACCCCCACCCTTTACAGGCTGCGCATTGATGCGCACCGAAACCGAATGACGCTTAACGCTGCAATTCGTCCAGCGCAGGCGCGTCCAGATGCGACACATCACCTGCCGTCTCGACCACCCAACCTGCAGCCAGCCACGCGCTCTGTTGATGATCCACGCGTGAAATAGAGCAGTTGCGCAGGCGCAGACGGCGCTCAGCGTGCGCCGGCAATCCCAATAGCGTACTCACTAACACGCCTAACGCCATACCGTGGCTGACAATCAACGGACGGCTGCCCGCTGGCAGTTCGAGCAACGCGTTCAGCGCTTCGTGCATGCGCGTCGCCATCTCCAGCATCGATTCACCGCCAGGGATGCGGCCGTCTTGGGTGCCATCCACCAGCGTTTTACGCCAGCTCTCCTCTTCCGGCGTTAAGCCATCAAGGGGGCGCTGTTCGAGACAGCCCATATTCAGCTCACGCAAACGTGCATCAACCGTGACCTTACAACCGCAGGCATCCGCGATGATCTCGGCGGTGCGGCGCGTGCGGCCTAAATCGCTCGCAATCACATGAGTGATGCCCTGCGATTTCATCCGTTCACCCACTTGTTGGGCCTGTTGCTCACCTTTTTCCGTCAGCGGACTGTCGGATTGACCTTGAATGCGTCGGGCCGCATTCCATACCGTTTCGCCGTGACGAACAAGATAGACCTGTAGCATGCTTAATTTCCGTTATACTGCGACAAATTTGCCTTGAGGGTTCAAACAATTATGTACCACGTTGTCGCAGCCACCATCAACCCGGCAAAAATCCGCGCGATTGCTCAGGCGTTCAACGACGTCTTTGGTGAAGGATCCTGCCATATTGAAGGGGTCGAGGTCGAGAGCGGCGTTGCCGCACAGCCGTTAAGCGATGTCGAAACGCGAACTGGCGCACGTACCCGCGTGGCAAATGCGCGTTTGCAGCGTCCTGAATCTGACTACTGGGTCGCGATTGAGGCCGGTATCGAAGGCGATTGTGCCTTTGCATGGATGGTGATTGAAAACGCCCAGCAGCGCGGCGAATCGCGCTCCGCCAGCTTCACCTTGCCGCCGATTGTCATGGCGGGCTTAGCCGCCGGACACGAACTCGGTCACGAAATGGCGCGCTTAACTGGCGTTGATAATATCAAGCAGAAAGGCGGTGCTATCGGTGCGTTTACCAACGGTCTGTTGAGCCGCTCCAGCGTTTACCACCAGGCGCTGATACTGGCACTCTGCCCGTTCACCCATCCGCTGTATCAGCAGTAATTAATGGCGGCCTAAGCGCGCTTCCAGCCAGCGTTTCAGCTCGGGAGGCGCTTCTTTCAGACTGTTAGATCCACGCGTGATGGTGGCGATACCGACGCCCAGCTCATTCTTCAGCTCGCGCTGGCTCATGTCGCCGTTCATCAGCTCTTCGATAATGCGCAGGCGTGTGCCAAACGCTTCACGTTCATCGGGCGTCATCATCAGTTGCAACAACGGCAACGACACACCATCCGCGAAAGCGTTTTGCATTAAATCGATAAAACGCAGCCAGTTATCTTCAACAGGCTGAGCCGCATCCGGCTGGGAAGAAAGAGGTTGGCTCATGAAGGGCTTCCGTACTCATTAGCGAGTACGGAAGCATAGCACAGCTAGTAACGGCGATTCCACTCGCCATCGGCGAGAATCTTATCCGGCTTGCCCATGAAGTAACGGTAGTAGGCGTCATACGCCAGCACGTTTTTCACGTAGCCGCGTGTTTCTGAGAACGGAATGGTTTCGATAAACGCCACTGCATCCAGTTTGCCACCGCTGTTATTCAACCAGCTGCGTACCCTGCCCGGCCCGGCATTGTAGGCCGCCGAGGAGAAGATGCGGTTCTGATCGAACTGCTGATAGACGTACTCCAGATACTGGGTGCCAATCTGGATATTGGTCTGCGGATCCAGCAGTTGGCTGCTGTTCACATAGCCGGGGATGTTATACATCTTCACGGTATGGCTGGCCGTTGATGGCATCACCTGCATCAAACCGCTGGCACCGACCGGCGAACGCGCTTTCGGATTCCACGCACTCTCCTGGCGGGAGATCGCCATGGCATAGCTCTGCGGAATACCTTTATCGCTGGTGTATTGCTGATACAGATTGCGCCACGCCAGCGGGAAACGCTCTTTCAGGCTATCCCACATTTTCGCGGTGATAGTGGCCTGCACACTGAGATCCCACCAGTCCTGCTCGTTGGCGTAACGCGCCAGCATCTGTTGCTGCGAATGGGTCTTGCTGGAGATCAGATTGGCCCACTCACTGCGCGCCAGGTTATCCAGCCCCCAATACATCAGCTCACGCACGCGAGCCAGTTCTGGCCCCTGCACCACCGAGCTGTCTGCCGCCGGAGCCTGATCGATCTGCAACGGATATTCCACGCCGAGACGTTGCGCCGCCACCATCGGGTAGAAACCACGAGCCTGCATCAGCTTACGCAGAATCTCATCGGCTTCTTCTTTGCGCCCCTGAGAAATCAGCAGATCGGCCTGCCAGTACTGCCACTCATCTTTCTCTTTGGCTTCAACCGGTAAACGGGCGATCCAGGTATTCAGTCCACGACGATCGTTCTGACTGAGCGCCAGACGCACGCGACGCTCCACCAGCGCGGTGGATTCACTGTTCATCACCACTGCATCACGCCAGCGCGCCTGCTCGGAGGTCAGATCGGCGCCCATCATACGCCACACAACAGTTTCCTTCAGATCCTGCTCTTCCGCCGGGCTCATTTTCTGCGCCTGCACCAGTTGCGGGATCATCATGCGCGCATTATCCATGTCTTCACGCGCGACGCGAGCAAAGGCATAACTGGTGGCCATACGAGTGAAATCGGTCGGACCGAGGCTGCTGGCAAAAGTGGTGACGGTCTGCGGATTTTGCTGCAACGCAATCAGCGCGCTGGAGGTGGTCTGGTAATCCGCGGGCAGCATTTTGGCCAGATAATTCACCAGACTGTCGTTGCCGGCTTTCATCGCCAGGCGAATACGTTCGAGAATGGTAATCGGCGACATCTGACCGGACGCTTGCCACACCGAGAACAGCTGATCGCAGTCATTCGGCAACGCGGAACCGCGCAGCCAGATCGATTTCGCGCCATCAAACGCCACCTGCTGCTGGCCGGTAGCCCACTTGGCGTAATACCAGTTACAGCGCGCCTGCACCGGTTTGGGCTCATCCGGGCTAAAGCTCAGCACGCCCTGCCAGTCCTGACGATGTGCCAACACGTTGACGAAGCGTGTCGAGAGTGAACGCGCCGGTGGCAGCGTTGGATATTGCTGAATGAAATTCTTCACCGCCAGCGGTGTCTCTTGATCGAGATCCTGCGCCAGCAAACGGTATTGCAGATACGGATAGAGCGGATAATCCTGCAGCGTTGGCATCAGCTGCGAGACCTGGTCCATTTGATTGTTATCCCAGGCTTGTTTGATTTGCGCATAGCGCTGTCTTTGTTGATCCAGCGAATCGGCCCACACGCTGCTGGCCGTGCTGACCAGACAGATCCCTATCATCCAGTTACGCCACTTCTCCACTCTGCTCTCCTCTCTGCTGCGATCCAGCTCATGCCAGACTTAACTCATGCTAACCAGGCCAACGGTCTCTTGCCATGTTCTTCACAAAATTTACGCAGGCGCACCGTGATTGCACACCGTCTGCGCTGTGACTGTGCAAATTATCATCACAAAATCTTATGTCATATCAATTATCTACAGCTATTCATTTACTTACAAAAATGGCACGCGCTTTGCTCTATTGAATTCCATCTTGTATACCAGTTGGAATTCACTCATGGCAGCAACCTTCGGATACACGCTTCAGGATTGGCAACACCGCTATCAGCAGGACCCACAGTGCATCAGCACCTTGTTGGCAGCACACCTCGACGCCATCGACCAGCAGGATAACGCCTGGCTGTATGTCGCTTCGCCCGCACAGCTGCAGGCGCAAATTGAACCCTTGCTGGCCAGTTACTTGCGCAATCCCACTGCACTGCCGCTGTTTGGCGTGCCGTTTGCGGTGAAAGACAATATCGATGTGGCAGGCTGGCCGACCAGTGCCGCCTGTCCGGCCTTAACCTATACGGCTGAATCTGATGCCTTTGTGGTCGCACAGCTTAAAGCGGCCGGTGCGGTGGTGATCGGCAAAACCAACCTCGACCAATACGCCACTGGGTTAGTCGGCACGCGTTCTCCGTTCGGTGCGGTAAGCAACACCTTTAACCCCGAGTATGTTAGCGGTGGTTCCAGCTCCGGTTCTGCTTCGGTGCTGGCGCGCGGCCTGGTGGGCTTCTCGCTGGGCACCGATACCGCCGGTTCCGGTCGCGTCCCGGCAGGTTTTAACAACATCGTCGGTCTGAAACCGACCAAAGGCTGGTTTTCGGCCAGCGGCGTAGTGCCTGCTTGCCGTTTGAATGACACCATCTCCGTCTTCGCTCTGACGGTGGAAGATGCCTTCACCGTTGCCACCGCCGCAGGCGGTTACGATGCGGGAGACGCCTACTCACGCAACAATCCGCACACCGCGCCTGCCAGCTTTAAGGCTCGACCTGATTTCGCCATTCCTGCCACGCCTGAATTCTTTGGTGATAAGCAGGCCGAAGCAGCCTGGTTACGTGCACTGGAGCAACTGCAAGCGGGCGGCGCGACGCTGCACCCTATCGACTTCACCGCATTCCACCAACTGGCGGAACAGCTTTATTACGGCCCGTGGGTTGCCGAGCGCACTGTCGCTGTCGGTGAGATGATCAATCGCCCGGAAGAGATGGACCCGGTGGTGTACGGTATTGTCAGCAGTGGCCTGAAATACACCGCCGTCGAGGCTTATCAGGCGGAATACCTGCGCGCTGAGCTGACGCGTCAAATCCAGCAAACCCTGGCGCAGTTTGATGCGCTCGTGGTGCCGACCTCGCCAACCATTCACACGCTGGAAGAGATGAAGCAGGAGCCGGTGCATTACAACTCGCAGTTTGGCACCTACACCAACTTCACTAACCTTGCTGACCTTAGCGCACTGGCGCTGCCTGGTCCGTTCCGCGCCGATGGCCTGCCTGCGGGCATCACGCTGATTGCGTCTGCCTGGCAGGATCGCGCGCTGGCAGGCTTCGGCATTCAGTGGCAACAGCAGATGGCGCTGACGTTAGGCGCGACCGGCAAAGCTCAGCCCGCTCAATACACCGCATTCCCGGTGTCTGCCGATCACGTACGCGTGGCAGTGGTCGGTGCGCACCTCACCGGCATGCCGCTGAATTTCCAGCTCACCACCCGCAATGCGGTGTGGGTGGAAGAGACACAAACCGCCAGTCACTACCGCCTGTTTGCCCTGCTCGATGGTCCGATCAAAAAACCCGGCCTGCTGCGCGGTGACAGCGGTGCCGCCATCACCGTGGAACTGTGGGATATCCCACTCGCGCGCTTTGGCGAATTCGTGGCGGAAATCCCGGCACCGCTCGGCATTGGATCTCTGACGCTGGCTGATGGTCGCGTGGTGAAAGGCTTTATCTGTGAACCGGCAGTGCTGTCGCAGGCGCTGGAAATTACCGAATTTGGCGGCTGGCGCAACTGGCTGGCCTCTCAGGGGAGTAAATAACCATGTTCAGCACCGTCCTGATCGCTAACCGTGGCGAAATCGCCTGCCGTGCGATTCGCACCCTGAAGCGCCTCGGCGTGAAAAGCGTCGCCGTTTACTCCGATGCCGACCGTAACGCGCGCCATGTCAAAGAAGCCGATGTGGCAATTGCCCTCGGCGGTGACAAAGCCAGCGACAGCTATTTGCGCATCGATAAAATTCTGGCTGCTGCTAAAGAGACCGCCGCAGAAGCCATCTGGCCGGGCTACGGCTTTCTCTCCGAAAGCCTGCCGTTTGCCGCCGCCTGTGAAGAGGCGGGGATTGCATTTGTTGGTCCGACGGCGCAGCAGATTGGCGAGTTTGGCCTGAAGCACCGCGCGCGTGAACTGGCGGCTAGCGCAGGTGTGCCGATGACGCCTGGCACACCGCTGCTCAACTCGCTGGAAGAGGCGCTCAGCGCGGCAGAAAACATCGGTTATCCGGTGATGCTAAAAAGCACGGCGGGCGGCGGCGGTATTGGCTTAACCCGCTGTGACGACGCCGATGCGCTGCGCAATGCATGGGAGAGCGTACGTCGTCTCGGCGAACAGTTTTTCAGTGATGCAGGCGTGTTCCTGGAGCGCTTTATCGACCGCGCGCGCCACGTTGAAGTGCAGATTTTTGGTGACGGCAGCGGCAAAGTGATTGCCCTCGGTGAGCGTGACTGCTCATTACAGCGTCGCAACCAGAAAGTGGTGGAAGAGACCCCGGCACCGAACCTGCCGCAGGCGACGCGTGAGGCGCTGCTCTCATCGGCCGTGCGTCTGGGCGAGTTAGTGAGCTATCGCAGCGCCGGTACCGTGGAATACATCTACGACGCCGAACAGGACGCGTTCTACTTCCTCGAAGTGAACACCCGTTTACAGGTGGAGCATCCGGTGACGGAGTGTGTCACCGGGCTCGATCTGGTGGAGTGCATGCTGCAAGTCGCCGCCGGTGATGCCATCGACTGGGCGCGACTGCAGCAGGCCCCCAAAGGCGCATCGATTGAAGTGCGTATCTATGCTGAAGATCCACTGAAAAACTTCCAGCCAAGTCCCGGCACCCTGACCGGCGTCAGTTTCCCGGATGGCGTGCGCGTCGATGGCTGGATCGATACCGGCACCGAAGTCTCAGCATTTTACGATCCGATGATTGCCAAACTGATTGTTCACGCCGACACGCGTGAAGCGGCGCTGGCAAAAATGCAGCAGGCGCTGGATGCCACGCAGCTGCACGGCATCGCCACCAACCTCGATTATCTGCGCCAGATTGTGGCCACCGAAGCGTTCAGCAGCGGCAAAGTCTGGACGCGTTTCCTCGACAGCTTTACGCCGTCCGCCAGCGTGATTGAAGTGCTGCAACCCGGCACCTTCAGCAGCATTCAGGATTTCCCTGGCCGCCTGGGCTATTGGGATATTGGCGTGCCACCTTCAGGCCCGATGGATGACTTCGCTTTCCGCCTCGCAAACCGCATTGTCGGCAACCACGACAGCGCCGCCGGGCTGGAATTTACTTTGCAAGGCCCGACACTGCGTTTTCACAGCGACGCAGTCATTGCCCTGACCGGCGCAGATTGCCCGGCAGAACTGGATGGCGCAAGCCTCGATTACTGGCAACCAATCAGTGTAAAAGCAGGCCAGACGCTGACGTTAGGCCGTGCGCAAAGCGGTTGCCGCACCTATTTAGCGGTGCGCAACGGCTTCGATGTGCCGGAATATCTGGGCAGCCGTTCTACCTTCTCACTCGGCCAGTTTGGCGGTCATGCCGGACGCACCCTGCGCATCGCCGATATGCTGCCGATCTCCCAGCCGCTGCTGGCCGCCTGCACCACGCCCGCGCCGATCAGTGAACCGCAAGCGCTCGATCACGCGCTGGTGCCGCACTATGGCAACGAATGGCGCATCGGCGTGCTGTACGGCCCGCACGGCGCGCCGGATTTCTTCACCCAGGCTGCCATCGACGAGTTCTTCGCCAGCGACTGGCAGGTGCACTACAACTCCAACCGTCTCGGCGTGCGTTTAGTCGGGCCAAAACCGACCTGGACGCGTGCTAACGGCGGCGAAGCCGGGCTGCACCCGTCTAACGTGCACGATTGTGAATACGCAATTGGCGCGGTGAACTTTACCGGTGACTTCCCGGTGATCCTGACCCATGACGGCCCGAGTCTTGGTGGCTTCGTCTGTCCGGTGACGATTGCCAAAGCGGAGCTGTGGAAAGTCGGTCAGGTAAAACCGGGCGACCGCATTCGCTTCCACCCGATCAGCGCCGACGAAGCGGTGGCGCTGGAGAAAGCCCAGGCGCACAGCGTGGAAACTCTGCGCAGCACTCATGCGCCAGCCTTTGAGGTTCCCTCACTGGCGGCCAGTAACATCGGCTCTGCGACCTTGCTGGCCGCACTGCCCGCCACAGACACCACGCCTGCTGCCGTGTATCGCCAGGCCGGGGATAAATATGTGCTGATTGAGTACGGCGACAACGTGCTGGATCTGGCGCTGCGTCTGCGTGTGCACCTGCTGATGAATGCGCTGCGTGAACGTGCGGTGCCCGGCGTCGAAGAGCTATCACCCGGCGTTCGCTCCCTGCAGGTGCGCTATGACAGCCTGATCCTCAGCCAGAAACAGCTGATGAATCTGCTGCTGGAACTGGAAGCCGGACTCGGTGATGTCAGCCAGCTGAAAGTGCCTTCGCGCATCGTCTGGATGCCAATGGCATTTGAAGACAGCGCCACGCTCGGTGCGGTTGAGCGTTATCAGGAAACCGTGCGCGCTACCGCGCCATGGCTGCCGAACAACGTTGATTTTATTCAGCGCATTAATGGGCTGGAGAGTCGCGAAGCGGTGCGCGACACCATTTTCGATGCCAGCTATTTGATCCTCGGCCTGGGCGATGTCTATCTCGGTGCGCCTTGCGCGGTACCGATCGACCCACGCCATCGCCTGCTCAGTTCCAAATACAGCCCGGCACGTACCTTTACCGCCGAAGGCACGGTCGGTATTGGCGGCATGTACATGTGCATCTACGGCATGGATTCACCCGGTGGCTATCAGCTGGTGGGCCGCACGCTGCCAATCTGGAACAAATTCCTCAAGAACGACCAGTTTGCGGCGGATGAGCCATGGCTGCTGCACTTCTTCGATCAGGTGCGCTTCTATCCGGTGACCGAGGACGAACTCACGCAACTGCGCGATGACTTCCGCGAAGGCCGCGCCACGGTACGTATCGAAGAGACGCTGTTTGATTTCGCTGCCCACCAGCAATTCCTCGCTGAACACGCCGACTCGATTGCCGACTTCCGTCAGCGCCAGTCAGCTGCCTTCGAACAGGAAGTGACGCTGTGGGCACAGGAAGAGCAGAACGCGCCGCTGACCAGTGAAGAGACGCTGATGGCCCCGGAAGCCGACGAAGATGCGCTAGCGGTCTGTGCCGATATGAACGGCAACATCTGGAAAGTGCTGGTGCAGCCAGGTGACGCGGTGGAAGCCGGTCAGACGCTGATCATCGTCGAAGCCATGAAAATGGAACTGGCGATTGTCGCGCCGCAGGCCGGCACGGTGAAACGCATTGCCTGTCAGGCAGGACGTCCGGTGAGTCCGGGCGACACCCTGCTGTGGCTGGAATAAGGAGATCGCATGCATCAAAGCCCACGCAGCAAAGGCCGCCCGGAAGCGCTGGCGGAGAAGGTTTATCAGGCATTGAAACAGGACATTTTTGAGTTTCGTTTGATGCCCGGTGACCGCTTTAGCGAAAACGAAATCGCCGATCGGCTCGACGTGAGCCGCACGCCGGTACGTCAGGCGCTGTTTTGGCTGGAGCGCGAGGGCTATGTCGAAGTGTGGTTCCGCAGCGGCTGGCAGGTGAAGCCGTTCGACTTCGAATACTTCGAAGAGCTGTACGACTTCCGCACCGTGCTGGAGCGCGAAGCAGTGCGCCGCCTGTGCGCGCTGCCGCCGCTGGCCTGTGCGGAAATCCTGAACGAACTGACAGGTTTCTGGATCGATGCGCCACGCCTGGAGGATGGCAAAGCGGTGTCGGCGCACGACGAAGCCTTTCATATGGCGCTGGTAGCCGCCGCGGGCAATCAGGAGATGGCACGCATCCACGCCGAACTGACCGAAAAGATCCGCATCATCCGTCGTCTCGACTTTACCCGTGACGACCGGGTAGATGCGACATACCGCGAACACGCTCAGATTTTACGGGCGATTTTCCAGCAACAAACCGAGGAGGCACAACGCATTTTAACCGACCACATTGCCGTCAGTAAGGCAGAGGTCAGAAAGATCACATTGCATATGTTACAGCAGGCCCGGCTTCAACCCATTGAATAAAAACACTAACACATTTAGAGGGTTAACGATGAAAAGACGTTCGTTGCTAAAAGCTTTTGCGCTCTCCGCCACCGTGGCCAGTTTGGGCTTTACCTTTGGTGCCCAGGCCGCTGATACCATCAAAGTCGGCATCATGTCGTCGCTTTCCGGCACCATGGCGATCTCCGAGACGCCGCTGAAAGACGTGGCCCTGATGACCATTGATGAAATCAACGCCAAAGGCGGCGTGCTGGGCAAAAAGCTGGAACCGGTGGTGGTCGATCCGGCGTCTAACTGGCCGCTGTTCGCGGAGAAAGCGCGTCAGCTGTTAACACAGGATAAAGTCGCGGCGGTGTTCGGCTGCTGGACTTCGGTCTCACGTAAGTCAGTGCTGCCGGTGTTTGAAGAGCTGAACGGCCTGCTGTTCTATCCGGTGCAGTATGAAGGCGAAGAGATGTCGCCAAACGTGTTCTACACCGGTGCGGCACCCAACCAGCAGGCGATTCCGGCGGTGGAATACCTGATGAGCGAAGACGGCGGCAGCGCCAAACGCTTCTTCCTGCTGGGTACCGATTACGTCTACCCGCGTACCACTAACAAGATTCTGCGCGCCTTCCTGCACACCAAAGGCATTCAGGATAAAGACATCGAAGAGGTCTATACGCCGTTTGGCTACAGCGACTATCAGACCATCGTTTCTAACATTAAGAAGTTCTCTGCCGGTGGCAAAACGGCCGTGATCTCCACCATCAACGGTGACTCCAACGTGCCGTTCTACAAAGAGCTGGCTAACCAGGGCATTAAAGCCACGGATATTCCGGTGATCGCCTTCTCTGTCGGGGAGGAAGAGTTGCGCGGCATTGATACCAAACCGCTGGTCGGTCAGTTAGCCGCGTGGAACTACTTCGAATCGGTGGATAACCCAACTAACGCGAAATTCGTGGCGGATTACCGTGCTTATGCCAAAGCGCACAACCTGCCGAACGCAGGCACCGTGGTCACCAATGACCCGATGGAAGCGACTTATGTCGGCATCCATATGTGGGCGCAGGCGGTAGAAAAAGCGGGTACCACCGATGTGGACAAAGTGCGTGCGGCGATGGCCGGACAGACCTTTAAAGCGCCGGACGGTTTCACGCTGACCATGGATAAAACCAACCACCATCTGCACAAGCCCGTGATGATCGGCGAAGTGGAAGAGAACGGTCAGTTCAACGTGGTGTGGCAGACCGATAAGCCAATCCGCGCTCAGCCCTGGAGCCCGTACATCGCCGGTAATGATAAGAAGCCGGATTATCCGGTGAAATCGACGAAGTAATACGCAAAATGCGCGCTGATGCCCGATCTGGCTCTGTAATGGAACCAGGGTAAAGGCATCAGCCGCCGGATCTTCTCTGGCAAAGCATGGGAGAGGATGCCGAATGTGATTAACAGCGTTCTTTGCTGGATCGGTCCCCTCTCTCGCTTACTGGAGAGGGTTAGGGTGAGGTCATCAACCGCCCCCAAGCCCAACGACATACAGGATCATCATCATGACAATCCGCCGTTATCTTTGCTGTCTGCTGCTGCTCCTGCCGTGGCTCGCCCAGGCGGGCGATGGCGCGGATTTCGCCGCCGCCAGCCGCACTGAACAGGCCAACCTGCTGCAACAATGGGCGGCCACCCCGCAGGCCAGCCGCTTGCCGCTGCTGCAGGCGCTGCGTAACGAAAGCATGGTCATCGACCAAAATAAACAGCCGTTCAGCAAGCAGGATGACAAACTCATCCCGCTGGATCGCGCACAACAGCCGACGGGTGAGACCAAAAAGCTGTTTATGAACAACCGGCTACGCGTGTTAATCGCCAGCGCCCTCGCCGCCCACCAGCTGGTGAGCGAGGATCCCGCGATTCGCCTGCGTGCCGCCCAACAGTTGCAAAACGACGGTGCCGCCGATCAGTTGCCGCTGATCGAACAGCGTCTCGCCGTGGAAAAAGACACTCAGGTTCACGCCGTGCTCGTCATGGCCGCCGCCAATCTGCAACTTGCCAGCCCGGATGCCCGCATGCGCCTCAAAGCCGTCACGCTGCTCGGTGAGTCCAGCGACCCGAATATGCAGGCCAGCCTCAATCGCTTAACGCAGGCCAGCAACGAACCCGATGCGCAGGTGCGCGCCGCGGCCACGGAGAGCCTGCAACAAATCAAACATCGCCTGATGTGGGGCGATCTCTTCGGTCAGGCGTTTACCGGCCTGTCACTCGGCTCGATCCTGCTGCTAGCCGCGCTGGGTCTGGCGATCACTTACGGCCTGCTTGGCGTGATCAACATGGCGCACGGTGAGATGCTGATGCTCGGTGCGTACGCCACCTGGTTTGTACAAAACCTGTTCCAGCAGTTCGCACCACAGTGGCTGGCGTGGTATCCGCTGCTGGCGCTGCCTGTGGCATTCCTGATCACCGCGAGCATTGGCATGCTGCTGGAGCGCACCATCATTCGTCATTTATACGGCCGCCCGCTGGAAACCCTGCTCGCCACCTGGGGCATCAGTCTGATGCTGATCCAACTGGTGCGTGTGCTGTTTGGCGCACAGAACCTGGAAGTGGCTAACCCAGGCTGGCTGTCTGGCGGCTGGCAAGTGTTGCCTAACCTGGTGCTGCCGTACAACCGTATTGCGGTGATCCTGTTTGTGTTTGCGGTACTCGGCCTGACCTGGCTGCTGCTCAATAAAACGCGTCTGGGCCTGAGCGTGCGCGCCGTGACGCAAAATCGCGCGATGGCCGATTGCTGCGGCGTGCCAACCGGACGCATCGATATGCTGGCGTTTGGTCTGGGCTCTGGCATTGCTGGACTGGGCGGCGTGGCGCTGTCGCAGCTCGGCAACGTCGGCCCGGAACTGGGACAGGGTTACATCATCGACTCTTTCCTGGTGGTGGTGCTTGGCGGCGTGGGGCAGCTGGCGGGCACCGTGGTAGCGGCCTTTGGCCTGGGCATCCTTAACAAAGTGCTGGAACCGCAGATTGGTGCGGTACTGGGTAAAATCCTCATCCTCGTGCTGATCGTACTGTTCATTCAGAAACGTCCACAGGGCCTGTTTGCCTTCAAAGGGAGGGTAATAGACTGATGAGCCAACCCCTGACGTTAACGCTGACGCGCAAAGCGCCGCGCCTCAGTATCAGCCTCGGCATCGTGATCTCCTTGCTGCTGCTGGTGCTGCCGTTCTGCGCCCTATTACCCGCCACGCATCCGCTGGCGATCTCCACTTACACGCTGACCTTGATCGGCAAAATCCTCTGCTACGCCATCGTCGCGGTAGCGCTGGATCTGGTATGGGGCTATGCCGGATTGCTGTCTCTTGGACATGGTCTGTTCTTCGCATTAGGCGGCTATGCGATGGGCATGTACCTGATGCGCCAGGCATCGGGCGAGGGCTTACCGGCCTTTATGTCGTTCCTGTCGTGGAATGAGCTGCCGTGGTTCTGGGCCGGCACGCAACATTTTGCCTGGGCGCTGTGTCTGATCATGCTCGTGCCGGGTTTGCTGGCGCTAGTGTTCGGTTACTTCGCCTTCCGCTCAAAAATCAAAGGCGTTTACTTCTCGATCATGACGCAGGCGCTGACCTATGCCGGCATGCTGCTGTTCTTCCGTAATGAAACTGGCTTTGGCGGTAACAACGGTTTTACCGGCTTCACCACCCTGCTCGGCTTTAACGTCACCGCCACCGGCACGCGCATTGGACTGTTCGTCGCCACCGTGCTGCTGTTGTTAATCAGCCTTGGCATTGGCTTCGCACTGGCGCGCAGTAAGTTTGGGCGGGTGTTGACGGCGGTACGCGATGCCGAAAACCGCCTGATGTTCGTCGGTTACGACCCTAAAGGCTTCAAGCTGTTTGTCTGGACGCTGTCGGCGGTGTTGTGTGGTCTTGCGGGCGCGCTGTATGTGCCGCAGGTCGGCATTATCAATCCCAGTGAAATGTCGCCGACCAACTCGATTGAGGCGGCTATCTGGGTGGCACTCGGCGGGCGCGGCACCTTAATTGGCCCGCTTTTAGGGGCCGCGATTGTGAACGGGGCCAAAAGCTGGTTCACCGTCGCCTTCCCGGAATATTGGCTGTTCTTCCTCGGCCTGATGTTTATCCTCGTCACGCTGTTCCTGCCGCGTGGTGTGATTGGCCTGCTGCGCCGGAGGCGTGATGACTGAGCAACTGTTTACCCAACCCCATCCCGCCGATCGCCATCGCGATCAGAGCGATCCGGTGCTGCAACTGGAGAAGATCAACGTCTCATTCGATGGCTTCCGCGCGCTCACCGATCTGTCGCTGAAGATCGGCGTCGGTGAACTGCGCTGTGTGATTGGCCCCAACGGCGCGGGCAAAACCACGCTGATGGACGTGATCACCGGCAAAACGCGTCCCGATAACGGGCAGGTGATCTATGACCAGGACACCGATCTCACCCGCATGTCGTCGGTGGAGATCGCCCGGGCCGGCATTGGCCGCAAGTTCCAGAAACCCACGGTTTTTGAAGCGCTCACCGTATTCGAAAATCTGGAAATCGCGCTGAAAAACGATAAGTCGGTGTGGGCTAGTTTGCGTGCACGGCTTAACGGCGAACAGCAGGATCGCATCGATGAGGTGCTAAAACTGCTGCGGCTGAGCGGTGAGCGCCAGCGCAAAGCGGGCTTGTTGTCGCACGGTCAGAAGCAGTTTCTTGAAATCGGCATGTTGTTAGTGCAGGACCCGCATCTGCTACTGCTCGACGAACCCGCGGCGGGTATGACCGACGCGGAAACCGAGTACACCGCCGAGCTGTTCCGCAGTCTGGCAGGCAAGCATTCGCTGATGGTGGTGGAACACGACATGGGTTTTGTCGAGACGATTGCCGATCACGTCACAGTACTGCATCAGGGCCAGGTGCTGGCAGAGGGATCGTTACGCGAAGTGCAGGCGAATGATCGGGTCATCGACGTTTATCTGGGGCGCTAAGATGCTGCAAGTATCCGAACTGAAT
The DNA here is from genome assembly GCF_903970985.1 of Pantoea sp. ME81. Lineage (NCBI taxonomy): Bacteria > Pseudomonadati > Pseudomonadota > Gammaproteobacteria > Enterobacterales > Erwiniaceae > Pantoea > Pantoea sp. ME81. The sequence continues at coordinate 15,766 of NZ_CAJCKS010000031.1, forward strand.
CAATATTATGGCGGCAGCCATATTCTGCGCGGTCTTTCGTTTGAAACGAAACCGGGCGAAATTACCTGCCTGCTGGGCCGCAACGGCGTGGGTAAAACCACGCTGCTGAAATGCCTGATGGGGCTGATCCCGGCGAAATCCGGTGAGATTCGCTGGCAGGATAAGGTGATCAACAGCCGTAAGCCGCATCAGCGTGTGCAAGCGGGTATTGCTTATGTGCCGCAGGGCCGCGAAATTTTCCCGCGCCTGACGGTGGAGGAGAATCTGCTGATGGGGCTGGCACGCTTCTCGGGATCGCAGTCCAAATCCGTGCCCGAGGAGATTTACCAGCTGTTCCCGGTGCTGCGCGAAATGAAGGCCCGACGCGGCGGCGATCTGTCCGGTGGGCAACAGCAGCAACTGGCGATCGGTCGTGCGCTGGCGTGCAAACCACAGCTGTTGATCCTGGATGAGCCCACCGAAGGGATCCAGCCGTCGGTGATCAAGGAGATTGGCGCAGTGATCCGTCAGTTGGCCCAGCGTGGTGATATGGCGATCCTGCTGGTGGAGCAGTTTTACGATTTCGCCGCCGAGCTGGCCGATCAGTATCTGGTGATGTCACGCGGTGAGATCGTGCAACGCGGCGCGGGATCCAATATGGAAGCAGAAGGCGTGCGCGGATTAGTGGCGATTTAACTTTTAACTGTAGAGTGCACGAAAAGGGCGCCATTGATGGCGCCCTACGACTCAATACCTATCGGTGTAACGGCGTAGTTTGTTGCGCGACGTTACTGAGCCGGCTTCGACTCCAACTGGAATACGCTGATATTCTCCACCAGCGAGCCGACCTGCTGATTCAGCGCGCGTGCCGATTGGGCGGACTGCTGCGACAGCGTGGCGTTCTGCTGGGTGGCGGCATCCATATGCGTCACCGCCAGGTTCACCTGCTCAATACCCACGCTCTGCTCCGCGCTAGCGGATGAGATGTTCTCCATCAGCTCGCACAGCTGCTTCACGCTCTCGACAATCTCCTGCATCGACGATCCCGCGCCTTTCACCAGCGTGTTGCCCTGCGCAATCAAACTCACTGAACGATCGGTCAGACCACGAATATCACGCGCTGCAGAAGCGGAGCGCTGTGCCAGCGCACGCACTTCCGACGCTACCACCGCAAAGCCACGCCCATCATTCCCAGCGCGTGCCGCTTCGACTGCGGCATTGAGTGCCAGAATATTGGTCTGGAACGCGATGCCATCAATCACCGTCACGATCTCGTTGATCTCACGCGAGAACTGGTGGATCTCGCCCATTGCCACCACCACTTTTTCCACCACCTCGCCGCCCTCGCCGGCGCGCTGGCGGGTATCACGCGCGATATCGCTGGCATGGCGTGCGTTCTCGGCATTGTTTTTCACCACGGAAGTCAGCTGCTCCATTGAAGCTGCGGTCTCTTCCAACGCACTGGCCTGCGCTTCGTTGCGCGCCGACAACTCGCGGCTGCCGTGTGCGACCTGATCGGTGGTGTCGGCAATCGCTTCGGTGCCGGAACGCACCCCCGTGACAATGCGCGTCAGGTTGTGGTTCATATCACGCAGCGCCGCCATCAGCTGTGCCGTTTCGTCGCGTCCTGAAACCTCAATCTGGGTGCGCAGGTCACCCGCCGCCACAGTTTTCGCTACGTTAATTGCCTGCTTCAGCGGACGCGTGATGCTCTGCACCAGCCAGGCCGTAATGCACACACCAACCAGCAAGATACAGCCCATCGCGATCAGCAGCAGCATGCGGGTTTTCTGGTAATGGGCGAGGTTGTTGGCTTCTATCTCCTGATGCATCTGCTGCGCGCGTTTCAGCGTGGCAGCCACCAGATCGTCGATTTGCTGTGTCGGTGCGCGGTCGATACCGGTGACCAGATGGTCAACGCGTGCCGCACTGTTAATATCGCTGATACTGTAGTTTTCCAGCGCCGCCAGATATTTGCTCTCCAGCCCGGCATGCACCGCGCGCGCCTGTTCCACGGGAGCGTCAGGTAACCCCAGCGACGTCTGAATCTGGCTCAGCTTACTCAGCAGCGCCTGCGTTTGCTGGCTCTCTTTCAAAAACGCCTTTTTGTACTTATCGAAGGTCTCCTGCCCTTGGGTGCCGCGCAACAGGGTATTTTTCCACTCCTGTACCTGTATCTTGAACTGCACCTGCGCACTGCGCGCGGTGTCGATGCTGTCGGCAATCAGGACTTCACGTGCCATCACGTCCTGATTGTTTTCCAGCGCCTGCATATTGACTTGCAGTCCGTGCAGTCCCATCAACAATGTGGCGAGCAACAGCAGCGTGGCGAGAAAACCCAGCCGCTGGCCAATTTTAAACTGATTGAGCTTCATAAATCTGAACCCTGGTAAAGAGAGAGGAGAACCAATGTGACGAATGTCGCAGGGGTTATCGTCATACAGGGCAGTTGGCTTTATAGGATTGGCAAGGATATTGCGTGACAGTTTCGTGAATAGCGAAGCGGTAAAAATTGAGGCGGCACAAGGGCCGCCAGTGATTACAGAATGCCGGTCTCGACGCTGAAATGTCGCTTCTCGCCGGGAGCCAGCTCAATCAAGGTTCCAGCACGCTGTGCCGCCTTAAATCCTTCAGGCCGACAAGTTGAGGGCAGCACGTAAGCCGCCACCTGCTGATCGTGATTGTGCAGCAGCCAGCGTGTGGCGTGGGGGAACTGTCGGCTATCGAAGCGCGTCATCAAGGCATAGCCTTCCGGGGCATGCAGTTCGAACTGCACCTCGTTGCCGTATTGCGGCAGATTATCGGCAAAAAACACGATTTCCGGATCGCACATCTCCGGTTGATCTAGCTGCTGCAATGCCTGGGGATCGCGCGCCAGCCGATCAGTGTACGCGGTCCACTGGGGCGTTGGTTTCACATGTGCCGGGATCGAGGTGCGTAACTTGAACGCATCCTGCGGGATCGACTGCTTAAAGCGGCCATTGGCCAGCCAGGCGCTGTTCAGATGGCACATGTACTGCAGCGGCATCGGCGCGCCCGCCAGATTGGTGACGTTCATCTCAATCTGCAAGCGCGGCGCGTTAGCGTGCAACCGCACCGCTGGAGAAGCCAGATAGTGATGACCAAAACCTTTCACATATTCGGTTTCCCCTTCCAGAGAAACGCGATCTTGCTCCAGCACGATCCACGCGCTGTCCATACGTGCGCAGGCCATTTCACCGTGCAGCGCATGTTCGTCATCGGGCGCAGGACAGCCGTTCGCCAGCAATCCAGAGTGGAAGGCAAAACAGCCGTAAGTATCGATAATCGAACTGCCTGGCAGCGGCTGCTTAAAGCTGTGCCCCATGGTGAGGGAATGGCCATCGAAGGTCGCATCCCACACCATTTGACCGTAAAACGGCAGCACAATTACCTTGCCGCGCTGGTTGCTGATACGCACCGCTTCGACACCCGCCGGATAGCGAAACAACTCGACGTGGAAATAGTCATTGTGCAACAGCGTGCTGGGCGTTTCATGAAACTGTTCACGACGCAGCGGTAATCGGGTTTTCATGGCATCTCCTCAACCAGACGACCTGCCTGCATCGCCTGATTTTTATGGCGCAGTTCGCCCCAGAAATAGAAACCCACCCACGCAAAGCACAACAGCGACACGCCAAACGCCAGTTGCATCGATCCGAGATGATCAGAGGCGAATCCCTGTATAGCCGGGATAAACGCCGCACCCACAATCGACATCACAATAAACGCGCCTGCCACTTCGGTGTACTTGTTATCCACTGTGGCTAACGTGCCGGCATAGATAGTGGCCCAGCAGGGCCCAAACAGCACGCTGACAAACACTGCTGCGTACACGGCGGTAAAGTTTGGCACAAACATCACCCACGCGAGGGTGATCACGCCCAGAATCGAGTAGGCAATCAGCACTTTTTCCGCACGGAAGCGCGTCATCAGGAAGTTGGCGACAAACTTGCCGATAAAGAAGCAGATAAAGCTGTAAATCATAAAGTTAGAGGCGTGACGTTCGTTCGTTGCCCCCAGCGTCAATGCCAGACGGATGGTGAAGGACCACACCGCCACCTGCATCCCGACATAGAGGAATTGCGCTACGATGCCACGTTTGAAGTGACGATTACCCGCCAGATAGCGGAAGGTTTCACCCAGCGAGGGCAATGACTTCTCACTGGATTCCGGCTTGCAACGTGGATAGCGGGTGAACAGAAACAGCAGCATCACCACCACTAACACCATCACCAGATATTTGTAGGGTTCCAGCGTGTGCTCCAGCATGCTAAGACGGAAAGCGTGGGCCTGCCCGGCGTTCATGCCCGCCATCTGCGCATGCAGGCTTTCACCATCCTGAAACACCAGATATTTACCCAGCACGATGCCCATCAGCGCACCAATCGGATAGAACGTCTGGCTGATGTTAAGACGGAGCGTGGCGTGATCGCGGTGACCAATCATCGAGCTGTAGGTGTTGGCGGCCGTTTCGAGGAAGCTGAGGCCAATGGCGATGGCGAAGATCGCCGCGAGGAACATGGTGTAAGTCGCCATATGTGACGCCGGATAGAACAGCACGCAACCGACGATATACAGCACCAATCCCATCAATATCGCCAGCTTGTAAGTGGCTTTGCGGATCACCAGCGAGGCGGGAATCGCGATCAGGAAGTAGCCACCGTAAAAGGCACTCTGCACCAGCGCACTGGCAAAATCGCTCAACGCAAATACGCTTTTGAATTGCGTAATCAGGATATCGTTTAAGCTCGCGGCACAACCCCACAATGGGAACAGGCACGAGAGCAAAATGAACTGAAACAGTGGCGTCTTATTCAGATAGCCGTCAGATTGCTGAACAATGTTCTGTTGCATGACTCGACCTCAGTTTAGGTTGAGAAAACGCTGGAAGGTTTCCGCGTCCGGGTAGGAACGTTGCGTGCCGCGTCCAGTGACGCTGCAGGCGGCATAGGCCGAGGCTTGCGCCATCGCCGTAGGAATATCGCCGGTCTTCACCAGCGTGTGCGCAAAGCAGCCGATAAAGGCATCACCGGCACCGCTGGTGTCCACCGCCTTCACTGACGTTGGCGCGACCTGATGCAGCGTGTCGCCCGCCATCCACAGTGAACCGCGCGCACCCAAGGTGATAATCAGGTTTTTGAGGCCGCGCTTGAGCAGCGTCTGGCCTGCACGGATCACTTCATCATCGGTTCCGACCGGCATGCCGGTGAGGATCTCCAGTTCGGTTTCGTTAGGCATAAAAAAGTCGCACTTGCAGGCGTAATCGATATCGAGATTCGCCACTGCCGGCGCCGGGTTGAGGATCACTTTGATGTCGTGCTGACGGGCAAAATCAATCGCGTAATAAACGGTTTCCAGCGGGATTTCGAGTTGCAGGATAATCAGTTGGCACGCTTTCAGCCCCTCGGCCGCCGCATCAATATCGGCCGGTTTGAGCTGCTGGTTGGCGCCTTTGATGATCAGAATGCGGTTCTGCGATTGATCATCAACAAAGATCGGCGCCACGCCGCTGGAAGTGCCCGGCGCGGTGGTGACAAATTGGGTATCGACGCCCTGTTGTTTCAGGTTCGCCACAGTGTTCGGCGCAAACAGATCGTCACCCACTTTGCTCACCATCATCACGCTGCCGCCCATTTTCGCCGCGGCCACCGCCTGATTTGCGCCTTTGCCACCACAGCCGATGGCGAAATCAGGTGCTTCCAGCGTTTCGCCCGCTTTCGGCATCTGATTGGTGTAGGTAATGAGGTCCACCATATTTGACCCAATAACCGCGATATCCATTGTTTACTCCCCGGTGAATTTTTAGCATTTAAATGTTATTTAAATCACACTAGCAGGTATACAAAGTGATCTGTGTGACAAAATTCACATCCTGAGCAGCGTATGAAAACGATTTTTCTGACAGAAAAGCCCGCACTGATGTTATTATTTTAACAAAACAACATCAGCGCCGTTGACGCTTTCAGCGCGGTGTGGGAAGTTTGCGGGGCGATTTCATTACAGGTAAGATTGAAAAACTGCCGGCTAGATAAGTCGCAAATCATTAAAATATGAGAGATTTACCTTGGTTTGTCGGTGGCGCTTCTCTCGCGCCGACGGGTAAACTTTTCCCCCTCAGGATAGCCATAACACAGAGATGCTCATGGAAACCCGGCGCGAAGAACGTATTCATAAGCTGGCGCAAGCACTGAAGCGCACCGATAAGCTGCACCTGAAAGATGCGGCGCAACTGTTGGGCGTCTCAGAGATGACTATTCGTCGCGATCTGACTGAGCCAGCTTCGACGGTGGTCCTGCTCGGGGGCTACATTGTCAGCGATCCGAAAAGCCATGCCGGGCACTATTTCGTCTCCGACCAGCACGGGCAAAACGCCGCACGCAAACAGCGCCTGGCGCAGGCCGCAGCCAGTTTGATCAGCGAAAATGACACGGTGTTTTTCGACTGTGGCACCACCCTGCCTTATATCGTGGATGCAATTCCGGACACGCTGGCGTTCACCGCGATTTGCTGCGCCATGAACACCTTCCTCGCGCTGAAAGAGAAACCCGCCTGTAATGTGATATTGAGTGGCGGCGAGTTTCATGCCGATAACGCGCTGTTTACGCCGATTGGCGCGCACTCGATCCTCGACGATCTCTGCCCGACGCTGGCCTTTATCTCAGCCGCGGGGATCGATCCGGAACAGGGCGCAACCTGCTATAACATCAATGAGCTAGCGATGAAACATCACGCCATGCTGCGTTCGCGCACGCGCGTGTTAGTGGCGGACAGCAGCAAATTTGGCAAAGTGCTGCCCGCGCGCATTGGCGAGCTACGCCGTTTTGATTTACTGGTGAGTGACAGCGCGCCAGAACCGGCGCTGAAGAGCTGGCTGGCGCAACAGAACATCCCGCTGCGCCTGCCTTAAAATTATGCCTTGCGATCGATCACCGCGTCGCCGTCGCGCAGACGGCGCAAGTTATCGCAGATTCCTTTGATAATTCCCTTCATTGAGACATCGGTGACGCCGCCAATGTGTGGCGTCGCGATCACGTTATAGCGGAACACCGGATCTTGTGGATCGGGTGGTTCCTGCCAGAACACATCCAGCCCGGCTCCAGCCAATTTTTTTGTCTCCAGCGCTGCCAAAAAGGCCTGTTTCTCGATCAGTCCACCGCGTCCCAGGTTGATCAGGAAGCTGTCTGGTTTCATCTGCGCCAACGCATCGGCATTAATGATGTTATGCGTCGCCGCATTGTCAGGCAGACTGAGCACGACAAAATCGGCTTGCTGCAACAGTTCCGGCAGCTGCGCCATATTGCCGACCCAGTCGAGTTGATGTTGACGCGCAAAAGCTTCATCCGCTTCACGTTTTACCCCGATCATGCGCATACCAAACGGAGCAAGTCGCTTCGCCAAAGCTTTACCGATGCCGCCCAGCCCCACCAGCCCCACGGTTTTGCCCATCAGGCCTAAGCCAATGGGTTGACCCAGTCTCTGCTGCGCCAGGCAATCGGCGATCTCATGCTGGCGACGTGCCAGGCCAATCATCATCCAGATCCCCAATTCCGCCACCGAATCGGCATTACCGGAATGGTCGGAGGGAACATTCGCCACCATAATGCCGGCCTTTTTGGCCGCTTCAAGATCGACACCTTCGAGCCCGACACCCGCCTGCTGCACCAGCTTCAGGCGATCGGCCGTGGCGATCAGTCGGGCATCCACCCGGCACATACCAGGAATTAGCGCATCAAAACCGGCCAGACTCTCCGCCGCATGGCCCGCCGAGGCAATAAACTCCATATCCGGTAACGTCTGACGAATGGCCGGAATTAATCCGCCCCAGGCATGTTCATCTGCAGCAATCAGCACTTTCATCGAACCCCCTCCGTTTTCCAGGCAAAAAAGCAGCATAGCGACTGTTGAGTGAGAATCAATCAGTTATCCCCTGTTCAACCCCACTCCAGAAGATTCAACGCCATGCGGCTGTGATTGCCAGGTGAAAACGGCTAAACTTCAGCATCTGAGGTTCCACCATTCACAGACCAGAGGCTCATTACAACGTGGCTCAATTCGTCTATAGCATGCATCGCGTCGGCAAAGTGGTTCCGCCGAAGCGTCACATTCTGAAGAACATCTCTCTTAGCTTCTTCCCAGGCGCCAAAATCGGTGTACTCGGCCTGAACGGCGCGGGTAAATCCACCCTGCTGCGCATCATGGCCGGTATTGATACCGATATCGAAGGGGAAGCACGCCCACAACCGGGCATTAAAGTCGGCTATCTGCCGCAGGAACCCAAACTCAATCCAGAGCACACCGTGCGTGAATCTGTGGAAGAGGCGGTTTCTGAAGTGGTTGGTGCGCTGAAGCGTCTCGACGAAGTGTACGCACTGTACGCCGATCCTGATGCCGATTTCGATAAACTGGCTTCCGAACAAGGTCGTCTGGAAGAAGTGATTCAGGCGCACGATGGCCATAACCTCGACACCCAGCTGAACCGTGCTGCTGATGCGATGCGTCTGCCAGACTGGGATGCCAAAATTGGCAACCTGTCCGGTGGTGAGCGCCGCCGCGTCGCGCTGTGCCGCCTGCTGCTCGAAAAGCCAGACATGCTGCTGCTCGACGAACCGACCAACCACCTGGATGCAGAATCCGTGGCCTGGCTGGAACGTTTCCTGCACGACTTTGAAGGCACCGTGGTGGCGATCACGCACGACCGTTACTTCCTCGATAACGTTGCAGGCTGGATTCTGGAGCTGGACCGCGGTGAAGGTATTCCGTGGGAAGGTAACTACTCTTCCTGGCTGGAGCAGAAAGATCAGCGTCTGGCGCAGGAAGCTTCTTCTGAAGCGGCGCGTCGTAAGTCGATTGAAAAAGAGCTGGAGTGGGTACGCCAGGGCGCGAAAGGCCGTCAGTCTAAGGGCAAAGCCCGTCTGGCGCGTTTCGAAGAGCTGAACAACACCGAATACCAGAAACGTAACGAAACCAACGAATTGTTCATTCCACCAGGTGCGCGCCTCGGCGACAAAGTGCTGGAAGTGACCAACCTGAGCAAATCGTATGGCGACCGCGTACTGATCGACGATCTGACCTTCTCGGTGCCGAAAGGCGCGATTGTCGGCATCATCGGCCCGAACGGTGCCGGTAAATCGACCCTGTTCCGCATGATGTCCGGTCAGGAACAGCCCGATTCTGGCACCATCGAGCTGGGCGAAACCGTCAAGCTGGCGTCTGTGGACCAGTTCCGTGACGCGATGGACAATTCGAAAACCGTGTTTGAAGAAGTGTCAGGTGGTCAGGACATTATGCGCGTCGGCAACGTTGAGATGCCAAGCCGTGCCTATGTCGGCCGCTTCAACTTCAAAGGCACCGATCAGGGCAAACGCGTTGGCGAGCTGTCCGGTGGTGAGCGTGGTCGTCTGCACCTCGCGAAACTGCTGCAGGTTGGCGGCAACCTGTTGCTGCTCGATGAACCAACCAACGACCTGGACATCGAAACCCTGCGCGCGCTGGAAAACGCCCTGCTGGAGTTCCCAGGCTGTGCCATGGTGATCTCGCATGACCGTTGGTTCCTCGACCGTATCGCCACCCACATCATCGATTATCAGGATGAAGGTAAGGTGGAGTTCTTCGAAGGTAACTTTACCGAGTACGAAGAGTACAAGAAACGCACCCTCGGCGCTGACGCGCTGGAGCCGAAGCGTATCAAGTACAAGCGTATGGCGAAGTAATTGTTATGATGTGAAAAAGGCGCCGATTGGCGCCTTTTTTATTGCTGGAGGGTTAGGCCCCCAGCATCTGCTTCACCAGTTCAACGCAGCGCAGGAAGCGCGTGTCGTAGTCATCCTCTTTGACATGGACGAAGTCGATATTGTTTTCACGCAACATGGTCACCAGCATCGACTGAAACTCGCGACGATCCATTGAGCTGCCCAGGCTGCGCAAACCGTCAGCCACCCACGGCACATTGTTCTCCAGCAAGATCACCAGATCGAAACGGTACTCATCGATCAGCGCCTGCACGAAAGGATGCTCGCGCCCTTCATACTTGAGGCAAAACGCCTGCGTGGTGACAAAATCGGTGTCGATAAACGCCACTTTGCTGGCGTATTTCACCGCGAAATCAATGTACTGCGCCTGCCCTAAGGCAATCTTGTCGTAGTCAGAATACTGCAGCGCCATCTCATCGCCACCGAGGTGCGAGAAGACATAGTCGCGGCCATATTCCCACGCGCTGGTGGTATTGAAGATATTTGCCAGCTTGTTGACCAGCGTGGATTTGCCGCTGGATTCCCCGCCAAGGATCGCCACGGTGCGCACAAAGAACGGCTTCACTTCGGTGGGAATATATTCCCAGTAGCGGAACGGATCCTGGCGAATCTGCCCGCCGCTGATGTTCATAAAGGATCGGTTGGGATCGATCACCACCGTCGAGATGCCGAGATGCTGTTGATACATCGCCGCATCCGGCTCTTCACTGGTGTAAATGCAATCCGGCTCAATGCCCTGCTCGGAGAGGAATTTCTTTACCCCTTCGCTCCACACATCCCAGCCGTGTGGATAAGGTTCGATCCCCTCTTCATCAAACGAGTGGATGCGGATGTTTTTCTGGTACTTGAAGGTCTGTAACAACCAGCGCAGGCGATCGCTGACGGTCGGCTGCTGCGACATGGCGCTGTTTTCAAACAGCTCGCGATCGCGCGGATCGTCATGGCCCATGATGATGTGCAGCTCATCCACCTGGCTGCAGGCGCGCTGGATCAGATAGATGTGGCCGGTGTGCAGCGGGTAGAACTTACCGAACACCACGCCAACGGTTTTGTCACGACGGGGGAATTCCAGCCCAAGAAATCGATGCAGTGCTTCCAGCTTTTGCGCGCTGGGGCTTTTGATTTTGGCATTCAGCAACTGGCTCAAGTAGCCTTTGGTCATCCCGCTGGCATCTGCAACCTGCTGCAGCGTATGGCCCTGCTGGCGTATGGCGGTTTTCAGGTAGTCGAACGATGACATTTGGTGCCTCCTGCATGGGAAAGAATGGGATGGGGCATGCGCTGGCCCTCACCCCGGCCCTCTCCAGTTTACGTGAGAGGGAAAAGTCTGTGCGGTACGTTTATCAAGATGCGCATGAATGCGCACGCTACAGTGACGGTGAAAGGCAGGGGCGGCAGGTATGCCACCCGGCGAAATTACAGCTCGTCTAATATCGCCAGCGCATCCGCCAGCTTCTTCGCGCTATACACCTTCATGCCTTCAATCGCTTTCTTCGGCGCATTGCCCGCCGGCACAATCGCGCGTTTGAAACCGTGCTTGGCCGCTTCGGATATGCGCTCCTGACCACTTGGCACCGGACGTATCTCGCCCGCCAGCCCCACTTCGCCGAAGATCACCAGATCCTGCGGCAGCGGACGATCGCGCAAGCTTGATACCATTGCCAGCAGTAGCGCAAGGTCAGCACTGGTTTCGGTGACTTTCACACCGCCGACCACGTTGACGAACACATCCTGATCCGCCATCTGCAAACCACCGTGTCGATGCAGCACTGCCAGCAAAATCGCCAGACGGTTTTGCTCCAGGCCAACAGCGACGCGACGCGGGTTGCCCATCATCGAGTGATCCACCAGCGCCTGAATCTCCACCAGCAGCGGACGCGAACCTTCCCACACCACCATAACCGAACTGCCAGAGGTGACTTCATCTCCACGTGACAGGAAAATGGCGGATGGATTGCTGATTTCACGCATGCCCTGCTCGGTCATGGCGAACACGCCCAATTCGTTCACCGCACCGAAGCGGTTTTTATGACTGCGCAGCGTGCGGAAACGGGAATCGGCATCGCCATCCAGCATCACTGAACAGTCGATGCAGTGCTCCAGCACTTTTGGCCCGGCCAGCGAGCCATCTTTGGTCACGTGGCCGACCATCACAATCGCCACGCCGCGTGTTTTAGCGAAGCGCGTCAGGTAAGCGGCAGTTTCACGCACCTGCGCTACGCTCCCGGGCGAAGACTGGATATCCGCCATGTGCATCACCTGGATGGAGTCGATAACCATCAGTTTCGGCTGCTCCTGCTCGGCAATCAGACAGATCTGCTCGATACTGGTTTCCGACAACATATTCAGGTTTTCAGTGGGCAATCCCAGACGATGGGCGCGCATCGCGACCTGTTGCAGTGACTCTTCGCCAGTGACGTACAGGGTTTTCATCCCTTCGGACAGCTTGCACATCACCTGCAACAGCAGCGTCGATTTACCGGCTCCCGGATTACCTCCGATCAAAATCGCACTGCCTGGCACTACGCCGCCCCCCAACACGCGATCAAACTCTTTGAAGCTGGTGGAGAAACGCGGCACGGCTTCGAGGCTGATCTCGGACAGCTTCTGCACCCGACTGGGTCCCGCGCTGCCGGCATAGCCACTCAGACGCTCATTACGCGCTGCCGCAGGCGAGGCGGCAATACGCACCTCGGTGATGGTGTTCCACGCGTTGCAGGCGCTGCATTGCCCCTGCCAGCGTGGATAATCTGCGCCACACTCGTTACAAACGAAGGCGCGTTTTGCCGCTTTGGCCAAATCAAATCCTCAGTTAACGCTCTTCGTGAATCAGGCTGCCGGTCAGAATGCAGAACACACCCATCAAATCGGCATGGCGGATAATGATCGACGCCTGCTCATTCACTTTCGGTTTAGCATGGTAAGCAATACCCAATCCCGCCGCCTTAATCATCGGCAGATCGTTGGCACCATCGCCAATCGCAACCGTTTGTTCTGGCGCGATTTCATGACGTTCAGCGAGATTCTTCAGGGTATCGGCTTTAAATTGGGCATCCACAATCTGCCCCAGCACTTCGCCCGTCAGCTTGCCATCGCGCATTTCCAGCTCATTGGCGACGGCCGCGGCCAGATGCAATGTCTGACGCAAATGGTCGGCGTAGTAAGTGAAACCGCCGGAGGCAATCGCCACCTGCCAGCCCAGCGCCTGCAGTTTATGTACCAGCGTGGTCAGGCCCGGCATCAGAGGCAGCGTATCACGCACCTGCTTAAGGATGTTGGCATCAGCGCCCGCCAGTTTTGCCACGCGCTCACGCAGGCTGGCTTTGAAGTCCAGTTCACCGCGCATCGCGCGTTCGGTGACTTCTGACACCTGCTCGCCGCAGCCCGCCAGTTTGGCGATCTCATCGATGCATTCGATCTGAATCGCGGTGGAATCCATGTCCATCACCAGCAAGCCTGGGGTTTTCAGATGCGGGATCTTGCCAAGCGGCGCCACATCAAATCCCACATCGTGCGCCAGTTTGGTCGCACGGGGCGTCAGCGAACCGGCCAGACGAACCACCTGATACTCATCGACATTCCAGGCACTGACGATCACCATCGCCGCACCCAGCAGATGCTGATAATCGGTCAGTTTTTGTTTATCGAGTCCGCGCCCATACAGCAACCAGCCAGTTCGACCGGCACGGTAATCCAGCGGCATCACTTCATCACCGCTGAGAGAGAGGGGTAGACCCGGCCAGAGTGAAACATCGGCGGGCAGATCGCACCAGGTAAGACGATTTGGCATTACAGCTCCTGTAGGGACAACAAAACCACGCAAGAGGCTACCTTGTCTGCGCGGGTTCTGGCAACATAATTGCCAGCCTTTCTGCTGTTACGTCACACGGGTTTCTGATGGTTAAAACCGCACTGAAATTTCGCCTGCATCGCACGGTGATTGTTCTTATCTCGCTGGCCCTGTTAGTGGTGCTGATGCAAGGGGCATCCTGGTTCAGTCTCGGCCACCAAATGGCACGCTCTGAGCAGGTGGAAGAACTCGCGCATACGCTGACGCGCCAGGTGGCATTTAGCCTCAAACCGCTGATGGACAACAGCGACGATAACCGCACGCAAATCGAAGCCATTCTTAATCAGATGACCGACAACAGCCGTATTCTCGATGCCTCAGTGTATGCCGACGACGGCAGCCTGGTGGCGCACAGCGGCGAAAGCATTAACGTGCGCGATCGTCTGGCGCTGGATGGTAAACGTGCCGGCAGCTACTTCAACCATCAAATCGTGCAGCCGCTGGAAGGCAAAGAGGGGCCACAGGGATTCCTGCGCGTGACGCTGGATACCCACGTGCTGGTCACCGAATCACGCCAGGTGGACAACACCACCAACATTTTGCGGTTGATGATGCTGCTGGCGCTGGCGATTGGCATCATCCTGACACGCACCCTGCTGCGCGACCGCCGTACCCGCTGGCAGCAATCACCGTTCCTGCTCACCGCCAGCCGCGCGGTAAAAGAGGATAAGGAACGAGAGGAAGAAGAAGCGGCCAGTAACGTGCCGCCAGAAAAAGAGAAAGAACACTGATAACGTAACGTACTCGTGAATAGATACTTTTAGCGTTCTGTCAGCAACGCCTGCAGCTCCGCCAGCGTCTTCACCTGCCAGGTCGGTTTGATATGTTCCGGCAACGGACGCGTGCCGTGATCGATCCAGCAGGTTTTTAGCCCGGCATTCATCCCGCCCAGAATGTCAGACTCAGGTGTATCACCGACCATCAACACGCGGCTGCGATCCGGGTTGCCAAGCAACGCCAGCGTGTGGTCGAAAATCGCCACATCCGGTTTCGGTACGCCGACTTGCTCAGAAATCACCAGCTCATCAAAGAACTCGCGGAATCCGGTACGTTCCAGACGTGCCTGCTGCAAAGCGGTGAAGCCGTTGGTAATGATGGCGATCTTCACCTTTCCCTTCAGCGCATTGAGCAACTCAGCAGCACCGTCGAGAGGCAGGCAAATATCTGCCATGGCACTGAGAAAATCGCTGTTCAGCACTTCGGGCGCGACGCTGAGTTTCTCACCCCACAAGGTGAAACGACGTGTTTGCAACTGCAACGCCGAAATGGTGCCGTTTTGATAATCGACCCACAGCGGTTTGTTGACCGCCTGGTAATCGGCGTAATCCTGATCGCTGAAGTGCACGTCATAGCTGGCAAACATGCGCTGTAAACCGGCGTAAGCGTCAAAATGAAAAAGTGTGTCATCCGCATCAAACAGGATGCAGTCCCAGTCGTTTAACATAGTGTCCCTTTTTAGAGAGTGAGCGCCATGATAATGGCATCTTCACGGCCGTTGGCGGTGGGATAGTAGTTGGGGCGTACGCTGACCTGATGGAAATCCAGTTGCTCATACAGTGCAATCGCCGGGTGATTCGAGGCTCGCACCTCAAGCCACAGCGTCATGACATCGCGCTTTTCCAGCTCAGCAATCAAATGTTGCAGCAGCTGGCGCGCATAGCCACGGCGCTGAAAATCGGGATCGACCGCAATGTTGAACAGCGAGGCTTCATCCAGCACCACTTGCGTAATGGCGAACCCTGCCAGTTTACCTTCGGCTTCCAGACGATAATTCACAAAACGTTCGCCCTGATTGCTGGCAAACGTCTGCTCGCTCCACGGAAAGGCGTGGCTGCGACGTTCAATGGCCAGCAGCTGCGGCTGGTCTTCAGGGGTGACTAAAGAGATGGCTGTCATGGTTACACATCTGTTGCCACAGGGCGCGTTTTGCCGCACCACTGCTGATTAATTCGTTGAAAACGGCGGTGGAAAAGGTGATGCCGTTAAAGGTGTATTCGCTCTCGACGCCCAGCAACCAACCGGCACAATCCACCTGCTCAGGCAGCATCGGCAGCTGTTCCGGCGTCAGCGTCATCACCTGCGAAGGCTGAATATTCAGGGCATGCAGGACATCGCGAATTAAGGGTTCCTGCAGCGCGGGGGCATGCTCAGCCACCAACACCAGGCGGGTGTCCGGGGCCAGCGTCACGGCAATTTCGCCCTGCATCACGCGCGGACGCCGCAATTGATACTGCGTAATCCCCATTTGCTGTAGAAGCCAGTCGCGCCTTGTGCTCATGCTATTACCCGTTATGCTGCCAGAATGCGACGCTATGCTAGCAAACCCATCGAACATGCGCCAACAAAGCACTATAATCCCCGCTCTGATTTAACAGGAGCGTTCCATGTCTGCTTTTACCCCGGCCAGCGAAGTCATTCTGCGCCACAGTGATGAATTTACCGCCCGCCATGTTTTGTTTGCTGGCGACCTGCAGGATGACCTGCCCGCCCAGCTGGAAACCGCATCAACGCGCGTGCACACCCAGCAGTACCATCACTGGCAGAACCTGAGCCGTCGCCTCGGTGAACGTGCGGTTTACAGCATGGTGGCCACTGCCGCTGATGTTGAAGGCTGCGATACGCTGGTTTATTTCTGGACGAAGAACAAGCCAGAAGCGCAGTTCCAGCTGCAAAACCTGCTGTCGCTGATGCCGGTCGGCTGCGATATCTTTGTGGTCGGTGAAAACCGCAGCGGCGTGCGCAGTGCGGAAGGCATGCTGGAAGACTGGACGAAACTGGAAAAAGTCGACAGTGCACGTCGTTGCGGTCTCTATCATGGTCGTCTGGATACACAGCCAACCTTTGATGCCAGCAGCTACGGCAATACTTACATGATCGAGCACCTCACCATCCACACGCTGCCGGGCGTCTTCAGCCGCGATGGTCTGGATATCGGTAGCGATCTGCTGCTCTCCACGCTGGAGCCGCACTTCCGTGGCAAAGTGCTGGATATCGGCTGCGGCAGCGGCGTGCTGGCCACCGTGATGGCACAAATCTCCCCGCGCGTGCGGTTGTGGCTGTGTGATGTGCATGCCGCAGCGATTGAAGCCAGTAAACTGACGCTGGCCGCCAACGAACTGGAAGGTGAAGTATTCGCCAGTAACGTCTTCTCGGATGTTACCGGCCGCTTCGATATGATCATCTCCAACCCACCGTTCCATGATGGCCTGCAAACCAGCCTTGATGCGGCCAACACGCTGATTCGTGGCGCGCTTAAGCATCTGAACAGCGGCGGTGAATTGCGTATTGTCGCCAACGCCTTCCTGCCTTATCCGCAGATTCTGGATGAGACCTTCGGCAACCACGAAGTGCTGGCGCAGACCGGGCGTTTTAAGGTGTACCGTGCAGTGTACGGTCGCGGTGCTAAAACGCGTAAATAACGCATTTTGATCTTCATGACGGTGAAAATGTTGTTTTTTGCAGCAATCGTTTCATCGTCGTGAAATATGTATTGACGCAAAGAGTAAAATCTCTAGAATGCGCCTCCGTGGTTAGCAATACTTTAGAGTGTTGCAGGGTACGCGACGGTGGCGGAATTGGTAGACGCGCTAGCTTCAGGTGTTAGTGTCCTTACGGACGTGAGGGTTCAAGTCCCTCCCCTCGCACCAATAATCACAAAGTTTATATCATAGCACTGAGCGATGGTGGCGGAATTGGTAGACGCGCTAGCTTCAGGTGTTAGTGTTCTTACGGACGTGAGGGTTCAAGTCCCTCCCTTCGCACCAATGCGATGGTATAAACAAGACAAGTAAAGACAACACAATGCGATGGTGGCGGAATTGGTAGACGCGCTAGCTTCAGGTGTTAGTGTTCTTACGGACGTGAGGGTTCAAGTCCCTCCCTTCGCACCACGTTGTCTGAATTGCCTGCCCCTTCTGGTAGTAAAATCCCCATTTGAATCAAAAGAAAATATCACGCACTGAGCGTGATGTTGTCGTTTCTGTCATCCTGAAAGCAGGATCAGATGATATGGAAATTCACGGTGACCGCTGCCGCCCCGCCCGCCAATGCCAGGCAAGAAGGCAGCAGCAGATAGTGACGCAGACGATGATGGAACAACATCACTACTGTCATCAACAGCGCAACAATCATCACCACGCGCCACTGGCTGAAACTCGGCTCCCACAGCGCAAAAATCGGTAAAGCCGCACAGGGCAACAAGACTCCCCAACCGCTGTCTAGCCGCTTACCCATCATCCAGCTCACGCCCCATAAGCCGCAGGCAGCCATCATCGCCATGATCATCGCGCAACCCTCAAATGATAAATATTCGTATTATCATATGACAATATTTCTCATCTTTCAGCGAGTTTTTTATCGAGGGATGCGTTGGATGACAGATTTACTGGAAAATGCTAAATTGCCGCCGATAACTATTTCGATAACACGTCAATAACGTGCTCACTATCCGATTTGCGGGAGTATTTCCCACGGGTAGCGCTTTGATATTTCAGGGCTGTGAAGAGTAATAATAATGAAATTACAATCTTATGATGAGTTGAAACACAGCAAATATCGGCTTTCGCTGATGCTCTTTTTGTTTTTAAATGTCGCCGTTTCGCTTTTTTGCCTGTTACCTTTTTTAGGCACAGATAGCCCGGTAAGCTCGCTGCCAGTAGGCATTGTCGCGGCTTTCAGCCTGACATTACTGACCGTTTGTCTGATGATGCCAAAACGGAAATTACCGCTATTAAATCCTGTTGCCATGATATTAGGTGCGCTCTGGGCATGGCACATTAACCACAGGTATCATCAGGTTTTTTATTTTGATGGCAGCTTTTTAATAATCAGCTTGTTAAGCGTATTTTTTGTCAGTGCCATTGCGCTCAGTGATTATTTGATCGCATTTTGTTTACACATTACGCCCCCCGTATTAACCGTATTGTTATTAGATGATGGTCAGCATTTAATGATGATCATTTTTACGATCACGCTGCCGTTGATTGGTTTCTCGCTGCATCATTTAATGCGCCGCCGCTTTGATACTTTTACCCGACGACTGGTTAGCCAGCTGTATGAGGAAAAAGAGAGTTTTAGCGATTTGAGTATGCTGGATCCGCTCACTGGTTTGTATAACCGCCGTGGCCTGAAAAATCGCCTCGACACCATCCTGGAAAACCACGCGGGCAGTCATTACGTACTGCTGCTGGATATTGACCACTTCAAAGCCTACAACGACAACTACGGTCATGCGATGGGCGATCAGGCGCTGGCGCGGGTATCGGTTGCCATTCGTGATGCCGTGCGTTCACGCGATGTGGTAACACGGTATGGCGGTGAAGAGTTTCTGGTGCTGATGACCAACGTTAATGCCTCGATTGCGATGAAGCTGGCGGAGCGCATTCGTCAGTACGTAGTGGACCTCGAAATCCCGCATCGCTTTAATGAAAAGGTCTCCACTCATGTCACCATCAGTGCCGGGATCGCGCCTATTTTTGGCGATGAGTTTGACCAGGCGGTGGCAAATGCTGACCGCGCATTATACGTCGCGAAAAATCAGGGGCGTAACACCATACTCGCCTGGGAAGATTTGCCGAGGCTGACGCAAGTCAGTAATGACCTGATGTAACCGGTAGATGAGCGAAGCCATTTATCACGGAGCGGCATCGGATCCTGATAAGTGGCGCCATCCCCCCTTCTTCGCTTGATGACATCTTGTTCGCATTGACAGTAACGATTATCATTTGTCTCACGATTCCCGTTATCACTCAGGACCGGCATGACCATCATCACGCGTCAGGATCATCGCTTTAGCGACCATCCTCTGATCTTTATGCAGAGCGACCGCAGCTTAGCGAGCGCACTGGAAGATCTGATGCGTGATCAACGAAGCTACATGCTGGATAACGTCAAACTCGGCCAGGCCGCTCCCGCAGGGACCTTGACGCTGGCCGAGTGGTCCACTCCGCTGCACTATCGTCGCCTGACACAGCGCTATAGCGATTATCTCTATCGCAATCACCCTGATGTGCAACAGGAAGCCAAACCGCTGCAGTCACTTTGGGCACAATGGTATTTTGGCTTGCTGTTGGCCCCGCTGATGCTAATGTTGCTGCAGGAGCCGCGGGCATTGAAGTGCGCACCCCATCTGATTCATGTGGAATTTCATGAAAACGGCCATCCCTGTGCTTTCTGGATTGATGTGCAGGAAGATGAAGAGGCGCGTTACCTGAGTGCACAGCAGCGTATTGACCGCCTGATTCAGCAATGCCTGATCCCGGCTGTCAACGGCATGACGCAGCACGGTGATATCAACGCCAAACTCATCTGGAACAACATGGGTTATTCGTTTTACTGGTTCCTCGGTGAACTGAAAGGCCAGTTATCCGCGCCCGTCATCACTCAACTGGAACAGGCATTGTTCTTCACCCAGACGCTGCTGGATGGCAGCGACAATCCGCTTTATCGCACCATGATCCCGCGTCATGGCGAGATGGAACGTCGCAGTTGCTGCCAGCGCTATCGCATTCCGGACGTGGAACGCTGTGGTAACTGCACGTTAAAAGTGGTTTAACCTGCGCGCATTCTGTTACAGATTCTCTTTTTATCCCGTTTACACTTTTCCCCCCTTATGGCAGCTTTTAGGCTCTGTTTTTACCGGAGAAAAAAATGAGCCTGGAGTCGGTACGGCACTTCTTTGCCGAACATGCACCGGATATCGACATCATCGAGATGCCGGAAAGCACCGCCACGGTAGAACTGGCCGCACGCGTCCATGGCGTGATGCCGGGGCAAATCGCCAAAACCCTGTCGTTGAAGGTGAAGGATGCCATTGTGCTGATCGTCACGCGCGGTGATGCCCGCCTCGACAACCGCAAGCTGAAAGCCGCACTCGGCGCTAAGGCCCGCATGTTGAGTGTGGATGAGGTGGTGAACTGGACCGGACATCCGGTGGGCGGCGTCTGCCCCTTTGGACTGGAAAATCCGCTGAACGTTTATTGTGATGTGACCCTGCGCGGTTTTGATGAAGTGCTGCCCGCGGCAGGTTCGATTCACAGTGCAGTGCGCATTTCGCCGCAGCGCATGGCTGAGCTGACTGCGGCGAAATGGGTCGACGTCTGCGAGGCGCTTTAACGCTGTTCGCGCGCCACGGCACCGGATATTTCGATACCCCGCGTCTCTCGCCCGAAGGCGACAAACACGCAAATCAGCACCGCCACCGTACCGGCAACGATTGCCATCCCCAGGCCGTAGTTGCCGCCGTGAGCCTCGGCAATGCGTGACTGCAAGGTCGCATTGACCGAGGCAATCAGATTACCCAACTGATAAACAAAGCCCGGCAGTACCGCACGTGCATTCGCAGGCACCAGTTCGGTAAGATAGGTCGGCACCACGCCCCATGCGCCCTGCACCATAAACTGCATCAGGAACGCGCCGATGCCAATCATCCAGGATCCGCTGGAGAACGCCCACAGCGGCAACACCGGCAGCGCAAGGAAGGAGGCAAGGATAATCGCTTTCTTACGGCCAATGCGTTCTGACAGCGCACCAAAAGTAATCCCGCCCAGCATCGCTGCAATGTTGTAGCTGATGGCGATGATGCTCACGGTGTGCGGATCAAACTGATGCTGCACTTTCAGGAAAGTCGGATAGAGATCCTGGGTGCCATGGCTAAAGAAGTTAAAGCACGCCATCAGCAGCACCATGTAGATGCAGATTTTCCAGTGCTGACGAATAATCGGCAGCAGCGCCGTGCTCTCTTTACGCTCGCGTGCAGCCAGCCAGACCGGGGATTCGGGCACTTTAAAATAGATAAACGGCAGCAGCAGAATCGGCAATGCGCCAATCAGGAACATGCCGCGCCAGCCTACCGACTCGAAAAACAGCCCAAAAATGATCGATGCCAGCAAGTAGCCACAAGGGTAGCCCGCCTGGAAGATGCCGGACATCAGCCCACGCGAGCGATCCGGAATGGTTTCCATTGCCAATGACGATGCCACGCCCCAGATGCCGCCCATCGCCACGCCGTAAATCACGCGGAAGGCGAGGAAGGCGGTGAAGTTCGGTGACCATGCAGAGAGCAGCTCAAACAGTGAGAACATCACGATATTGAGCATCAGAATCGGGCGGCGGCCATACTTCTCAGCCAGACGGCCAAAAATCAGCGCGCCAATCGGTCGAACCGCCAGCGTGAGCATAATGGCAACAGAAACATCGGAGACGCTGGTATTGAAGTACTGGGCAAGATCGCTGAGTACAAACACCAGGATAAAGAAGTCGAACGCATCCAGCGTCCAGCTGGCGAAACTGGCAAACGCCACGTTTCGCTGGGTCGCAGTCCAGTTGAACATAGGGGTATCCTGTCTGATTAGCTTCCGGTTCATTGACCAGAATTTATTGGAACGTTATCCGGCGAATGATTTCGCTGGTTATTATTGTGTTAACTATTTGTATATAGCATGTCAGAAAGGAGCGCTGCGGCGGGGAATTGTCAGGGAGTGATTCGCGGTGTAAGTAAGCATGTCATGGAGTGAAACATTGCACCGCAGTTCAGCAGTGCCATCTGAAAGGGCAAATTCCTGGCGGTATGGCAGGAAGACGGGTGCGGCTCAGTGTGCCGCACCCGTCTATGGGCATTCAGCGCTGCAGTTGATTAAACGCCTTTTCAATCATCTCCAGCAGCAACGGATTGTTGACGTTCTGCATCACGTGCACCAATGCCCCGGTCTGCTCCGGCACGCCAATGTCCAGGCGCAGTGGCGACCGATACCGCCAGCTCTTGCCGCGCGTTGCGCCAGCGCGTAACTCAATATCGACAAAGTAATCCACCCCATCCGCCACGCGCTGATTCAATAGCCAGGCAATCACCAGCGCGTCGTGGATCCAGCAGCCTGGCAGATGGCGGGTGCGAATCGAGTAGTCAATCCACGGGCGCAGCGTCTCGCGGACAAATTGTGGCAATGGGTGGTCGTTGGTGGTTAGACGATTGAGATCCTGATGGGTCATCAATGTTTGTGTGGTGGCATCCATTGGCACCAGCGTGATGGCTGCTCCGCTGTGCAGCACTTGATGCGCCGCTTCGGGATCCAGACCAAAGTTGGTGTCTTTGATGTAATCATCTAAAGCGAACACCCCACCCATGATCACAATCTCCGCCACCGATTCGGCCATTTGCGGATAGCGCTGCAGCGCCTGCGCCACGTTGGTCAGCGGACCGATTGCCACCAGGGTGAATTCGCCAGGATTATCGCAAATCAGCTGGCCCATCACGCCTGCGGCATCATTGCCATCTGCCGCGAGCAACTGCGGCTTACGTACGCCCCGCCACAGTTCAGCGAGGTTCGCATCCTTGACGCCATCGAGGCGTGCGCGCCAGGGGGCGGGGTCTTCGCGGAGTGCCTGCAACGCGCCCTGCACTACGGGAATATTCAGCCCTAATCGCTGGAGTAAATCTTTGGCAACCTGCGCCCCTACCGCACTCGGCGTATTGCCAGTGACGGTGGTGATCAGTTCAACCGACAGCGAAGGTGATGCCAACGCCAGTGCCAGCGCCAGGCCGTCATCGGTGTTCGCCCCTGCAATTCCATTTCCCGGATCACAATCAATAATCAGTCTTTTCATGATGTTATAGGTTTATTTTTGTTGAGTAAGCAGGCAGCCACAGGACTCACCGATTTCAAGATAGTGAGGGAACTCTGCCAGTTGGGCTTCGCCATCCCCATTTTTCAGCATGGCGATAGCGCTGCGTGCCATTTCCCGCAGCGGTTGACGTACCGTCGTCAATGTCGGGACATGGAACGCGGATTGATCGGTGCCGTTAAAGCACACCAGGGCGACATCCTGCGGCACGCGCAAACCGTGTTCAGAGAGCGCACGGATACAGCCAATCGCCTGGCCTTCGTTGCTGGTAAACAGCGCGCGCGGCACCTGTCCGCTGGCAATCATACGTTTTGTGGCGTCATAACCGCCTTGTCGCGAGTAGCTGGCAGGGAAAATCAGGGCTTCATCTGCCTGCAGGCCTTTCTCTGCCATGGCATCGCGCCAGCCCTGAATACGATCCTGGGCATTCAACATCTCCAGTGGACCGCTGATCATGCCAACTTGTTGATAACCGTGGCTGAGCAGATGTTCAGTCACCTGACGCGAGGCCTCGCGCTCATTGACCCGCAACATGCTCACGCCAGGACGGGGGGCAACGCGATCCAGCATCACCAGCGGTGTACCACTGGCCTGAATCACATCAATGTATGGGTGGCGATCGACACTGGTATAAAACAGGCCATCCACCTGACGATTCAGCAAGCCCTGAATCAGTTCCAGCTCACGCTTGCGATCATCTCCGGCATCCCCCAGCAGCATCACGTGGCCGTGATCCAGCGACTCCTGCAGCAGCATATGCGCCATCGAAGCCACGAAGGGGTTGCTGATATTCGGCACTACCAGGCCAAAGGTTTTGGTGCTGCCGGATGCCAATGCTCGCGCCACCGCATTCGGTCGATAGCCCGTCTGTTTAATTGCTTCCAGCACGCGCAGCCGCGTGGCTTCCGCCACCGGGCGCGGTCCGTTGTTAATCACGTAGCTCACTACTGCCACTGAGGTGCCGGCGGCTTTCGCCACATCGCTACGTGTTACATTTCCGCCTGGGGATTTCGCCAATGCTCTTGCCTCTGCATGAATGCCATTGGCCGGAATAACCGGCCAATGGCACTGTTTCACTTACAGCGTGTTGCGCGTCAGATCGCATCTTCCGGTAGATTCAGATCGCGCCCACGCGTTTCCGGTGCCACAAACGTGGTCAGAAAACCGATGGTCGCCATCGCCGAGAAGTACACGGCAATCGCCCACCAGTGTCCGGTGAACGATAACAGCGCCGCAGCCACCAAAGGTGCTGTCCCTCCAGAAAGGATAGACCCCAGCTCTTTTGCCACCGCCATCTTGGTGTAACGGTGTTTGACACCAAACATTTCCACACCCCACGCGGCCTGCACCCCAAAAATACCGAGCGAGGCCAGCGCCATGCCTACTACCATCACCGGGATCACAATCGCCGGGTCACGGCTGTCCATCAGGCTGAATGCCGGCCAGGCGTAAATCATCAGCAGCAGACAGAAACCACGGTAGGTGATACGGCGGCCAAAGCGATCAGACATCCAACCGGCGAACGGGATAATCAGGAAACCGAGTACCGAGGCGATAAACACCGCCGTGGTTGGCACCGATTTATCAAGCATCAGTACTTTCGCGACGTAGCCGACGATAAAGCCCTGCGCCAGATAGGAAGGACCGTTTTCGCCGATGCGTAAGCCGACCATGGTCCAGAACGCACGGCTGCGTTGCCAGAAACTACGGGTATCAACGGCTGCATGCTGCAACGTGGCACTGCGTTCCGCCTGCAAAAGTGCCTGCTGACGTTCAAACACCGGGGTTTCACGCAGATGGCGACGCAGCCACAACGCGACCACGGCAATCAGCACGCTACTGAGGAACGGAATACGCCATCCCCAATCCAGCAAGGTTTGTTTATCCATCTGAATCACGGCAAGCCACACCAGCGAAGCGATCAGCGTGCCACTATTCGAGCCGAGGGCAATCACGGAAGAGACCAGACCGCGACGCGCAACCGGGGCATATTCGCCCAGCATCACGGTGCCACCAGACAGTTCCGCACCGGCGCCCAACCCTTGGGTAAAGCGCAACAGCACCAGACAAGCGGGTGCCCAGACGCCGATCGTGGCGTAAGAAGGGATGAGACCAATCAAGGTTGTCGACGCGCCCATCAGGATGATGGTGGCGATCATCACGGTCTTGCGGCCTTTGCGGTCACCGATCCAGCCAAACAGCAGCGCACCAATTGGACGTGCAATAAACCCGACGGACCAGGTGGCAAAGCTGGAGAGCAGCGCCATAGCGGGTGTGGCATTGGGGAAAAACACATCGCCAAAGATGATGCCTGCTGCCAGGCCATAGAGTGCGAAATCCGCATACTCCATTGCCGTGCCGAGCCAGCAAGAGAAGGTGGCGCGCCAGAAATCTTTGCGGCCAGAAGAGGTTTCCAGCCGCATGTCAGCAGCTGAAGAGGTGCTCAGTGAAGTTTGTTGCGAAACGGACTGATGTACCGTCATGACCTTTTCCCTGAAATAGGTGAAAACAGCAAACGCCCTTCCGTGGGACGGTTCCCTTGCAACAAGCGGAACTCCCCGGTGAAGACGTTCAGTAGGCAAACCTGGATGAAAGTCAAAAGAACTCCC
>NZ_CAJCKS010000032.1:0-40863 GCF_903970985.1 Pantoea sp. ME81
CGCGTGCGCGGGGCGTCCACCCTGTCCCTCAACGACGCGCTTCCGAGCTGTTTGCCGTGACTGCGTGACAGCAAGGGTTGCACCATCTGCACGATATCGGCAGCGGCCTGCTGCACCAGCGCAATACCATGGGGATCGCCCTGCTGTGCAGCGGCAAAGACTTCAGGTACCACGCTGCCCCACTCGGCGGGTGTTGCCTGCTGTGACCAGAGTAACATCTGTTCCGGACTGTGTTGATGCAACGCCATAATACGTTCAGTCAGCGCCGAAGCAGGCACGATAGCTTCGTGCGCCAGCAACGCTAAGCGCCGTGCACGGCGTCCAAGGATGGCGCCTGAACCGGCATCTGACAGGGCAAAACCCCAGCCACCCAGCAGGGTAAACTGCGCGCCGTCCCAGGCTGCGCCCTGGCTGCCCGTCCCGACAATCAGCACCGCGCCTGGTGCACCATCGTGCGCACCCGCGCAGGCGATCTCGACATCGGTAAACAGATAACGCGCCTGACAACGAGGCTGCCAGCTTTGCAGCCGTGAATGCACCGATGCCACATTGGCACCCGCCAAACCCGCCACCAGCAGGGTGCGGTCACGCGCATCAGCAGCCAGCCCCGCTTGTTGAAAGAGCGTGTCGATGACCGATTCAATGGCGTTGATGGCGGCATCATACTGCGACCAGACATTGGCGGGCCCGCCCGTTGCTTCCGCCAGCACGTGGCCAGCGTGGTCCGTCAGGCGCCCGCGACAGTGTGTACCACCGCCATCAATACCCAGCAAAAGTGATTGCACGCGCTTCCTCCTGCCTGCCACGAACGGCATGATGCTTATAGATGTGCGAAAGATAGGGGAAAAAAACTTAAATCGCAATCATAAATAAATACGCATTCCGTATAGTTAATTAATATTCATTTAAAACATAAAGATAACAAAAAGTACCAATTTGAGATCGGCGTTACGGATTGACATTAGTTTTTCTGCCGTAATAAGTTAATGGTCAGATTATCAGCAGCCTGATGGGTCGGGCAGCTAACAAGCAACGGGCTTCAGGGGTACAACATGAAAGTGGGCATTATTGGTCTGGGCTTTCGTCTTTCTCATGTGGTGAAAGAGTTCAACAAAGCTGACGCAGAGTTCTCCGTGGTGGGTTACGTCGATCCGGCTCCCGCTGGCTTGCCAAATCTTCACACCTTCGGCATTGATGCCGGGCAGGCGTTCGACAGCGTGGATGCGCTACTCCAGCACGGTGGTTTCGATCTGTTGCTGGTAGGGTCACCCAACTTTATGCATCTTGAGCATATTCGGCAGGGGCTGGCAGCCGGTTACACCGTGTTTACCGAGAAACCGGTGGTGATCAATGAAGAACAAACCATGGCGATGGCACAACTGGTACAACAATATGGGCATGAGCGCATTCTGGTCGGCTTGGTTCTGCGTTACTCACCGCTGTATCACGATCTGTTGAGCGCACGCGATGAAAATCGTCTCGGTGAAATCACCTCAATCGAAGCCACTGAACACATCAAGCCTTATCACGGCGCCTTCTTCCAGCGCGACTGGCGACGTCTGGAAAAATACGCCGGCCCTTATATTCTGGAAAAATGTTGCCACGACATCGATCTCTATCAGGGATTGGTCGGTGAACGCCCGGTGCGCGTTGCCAGCTTTGGTGGACGTAAGAACTTCACCCCGCAGCATGCACCCACCGGGGCTGTCACGCCGCAATCAGAGGTGTATCACGTGAAGCCCAGCGGCTGGTCGAGCACGGATGCGGTGTTTGACGGCGACGCCGATATCGTCGATTACCAGACGGCGCTGATCGAATACGCCAATGGCGCAACTCTCGCCTTCCACGCCAACCTCAACGTGCCGGATGAATTTCGTCGTTTCTGCGTGATGGGCACCGACGGCATGGCCGAGGGCGACTTTGTGCGTAACTACTTCCGCGTACACAACGCCCGTACCGGCGAGCGCGAAGTCGATACCACCTACAGCGGCAATGCTTATGACGGTCACTATGGTGCCGATGCGTTGATGGCTGAAGAGATCGTCAAACACATTAAACAGGGAACGCCACTGAAAGTATCCGTGGTGGATGCACTGGAAGCGGGTCTGACCGCGATCAAAATCGATGAAGCACGAAAATCGAAAACCGTGGTGGATATGACAGACAGCTGGAAACAATTTGACGCCAGCCTGGGGAAAACCGCGACCGTATAAGGTCAACCTCCCCGCGCAGATCCCCCTTTGCGCGGGGCTTTTCATGGCAGTGCAGAGTGGTGACATCATTAACCGGCCCGCGAGCCGGTTTTTGTTGGCACTTAACCTGCGTTTTCATTCTCCAGCTTCTGCCGTTTGCGCAGATGCGGGAAAATCGTCATCCACACCGCCACCACCACCAGCGTGCCGATACCGCCAAGTGCTGCGGCAGGCACCGCCCCCATCCACGCCGCCAGCAAGCCTGACTCAAACTCGCCCAGCTGATTTGAGGTGTTAATAAAGATGGCGTTGACCGCATTCACGCGACCGCGCATATCATCCGGCGTATCCAGCTGTACCAGCGCACCGCGAATCACCATGCTCACCATATCGAACCCGCCCAGCGCGGCCAGCGCCAGCAGAGAGAGCCACAATTGCGTAGAGAGCGCGAACACCAGCGTGGCGACCCCAAAGCCTGCCACCGAACCAAACATAATCATGCCGACGTGTTTTTCCAGCTTGTGACGGCTGAGCCACACGCCAACAATGAGCGCCCCTACAGAAGGTGCACCGCGCAGCATGCCCAATCCCCAGGGGCCGGTATGCAGAATATCCTGCGCGAAGATCGGCAACAGCGCGGTAGCACCTCCCAGCAGCACGGCGAACAGATCGAGAGAGATCACACCCAACACATCTTTGCGCTCACGAATAAAACGCACGCCCGCAAACATGGTGGTGAGATTCATCGGCATCCGCGTTTGAGGTGGACGTTCATAGCGAAGGCGGCTAACCAGCACCAGAGAGAAGAGATAAAACAGGGCTGAGACGCCGTAAACCACCTCGGGACCGGCCACATACAGCAGGCCACCCAGGGTTGGGCCGACGATCACCGCTGCCTGACCGCCCACGGAACTCGCCGCCATGGCACGCGCGAGAATCGGTGGAGGCACCAGCGCAGGCAACATCGACGTGATCGACGGCCACTCCAGCGCTTTGGCCACGGAGATCAGAAACACCAGTCCCCAAATTTCAATTTTATCCGCCCAGTGCATCAGCGTCAGTGCCACCAGGCCAAGCAGAGCTAGCCATTCAATCAATTGCCCGACCAGCACAATGCGGCGGCGATCAAACTGGTCGGCAAGATGGCCGGCCGGCAGAGCCAGTAACACCGAAGGCAGGAACTGCATCAGGCCAATCATCCCCAACGCCATCGCGCTGTGCGTAAGGGCGTAGATTTGCCAGCTAACCGCCACGGAGAACATCTGGAAACCAAACGATGAACAGGTGCGCGCCAGCCAGAAGGCGACAAACGACCTGTGCCGCAACAGAGAGTCTTCTGCTGCGGATAACAGTGAAGCCATATTTTATCCCATCCTAAATCATCTTCCGGCCAGCATCATTGCACCAGCCTGGTGAAAAGCCGTTTACCGACTCTCATTATCATTTTGCGGCCACAGAGTGCGACATCTGACGCTGGCAAGCAATGGCTAGCCGTGCGCTTTAAAAACAGTTGCTTATCTAAAATTTAACTAAGCATAGAGTTCTGAATATTAGCAGGCTGATTGTTTTCACCTGAAAATATCTGAATCATTCCAGAAATTCCAATAACTCAATATTAAATACATCTTTTAGCCGCCATATCTCTCTATCAGAGACAGCTAAAAAAGGTGACCTTAACAAACAATTCGGTCTATATTGGAAGCGTAAAGATCACAGCAACCTTGCCGTCCTTATAATAATTAAGACGTTCCAGTTAATTAATTTATTCATAGAGATAAATGGAAAACAGTTCATACAATCCTTATGTTACTGAGCGTATCCGTCGCCTCGACGGGGCACTGATGGGCGTGTGTTATTCAGCACCCTTTATGCATTGTGAACAGGAAAGCACAGCATTACTTAACGGAAGCAACATAATTTCACTGCACAATCAGTTGCCCGATGCGCCCGAACGAATAATTATCCCTTTAGTGGGAAATAGTCTTGCGCGCTTTTTACAGGCGCCAGAAAATTATCCCAGCCTGCAAATGGAAAATGTCTCCCTTGCTATCAATTATGCCAGTTTAGTTAAGCATGAAGCGGCATTGCGAGAAGCCGCACAGCATCACGCATTCTGGCTTTATGATTTGGCTCCGCCAGGAACGTGCTGGAAGAATATTGCCTCTTTTCCCTTCAGGGGAATTGTTCTGAACGACGAATTCTTCCAGGATAATTATCTCAAGTTCAGCTTTCCATTTTTGCTTGGCTCCTGCCGTGAAAGAGAAGCAGAGGTGATATTACGCACTCCGCAATTAACTCTGCCGTTGTCAGTCTATGAAGACCTGCAACTTTCTGGCTGGCAGGAACAACGCACCAGCAACACCCTGTTTGAAGTGTAAACGCTTACACGAAATGCCGCCTCTTGCCGTTATGTCCCGATCTCTTCGGGCATAACGTTGGAATCTCCTCATAAAATGTCGCACTACTACCATTCCACAAGCGCAAAGCACTAAAAAAATCAAACCCGTTAACGTTTTTAAGATAAAATTTAACGCAAAGGGATCATCTGGCGTAACGGAAGCGCTGCGATCGAACATTTTAAGTCACTTCGTACTCTATGTCGGGAAACAACCTAATGCGTTGTTTCCTTTTAAGTTTATGGCAAAGAAAGAGGTTAATATTATGGGGAAAGCTTCCTCATCTTTTGGCGTGATTCGCTTTTTGACGGTGCTGTTCGCACTGCTCACAGGCGCATTTATGCTGGTAGGCGGTGTATGGCTAGCCGCAATTGGTGGTTCCTGGTACTACGTTATTGGCGGTGTGATTATGTTGATCACCGCTGTCCTGCTGTGGCGCCGTAGCGGCGCAGCGATCATGCTGTATGCACTGTTGCTGTTGGCAACGCTGGTGTGGGGCGTTTGGGAAGTCGGTTTCGACTTCTGGGCACTGGCACCTCGTACCGATGTGCTGGTGATCTTCGGCATCTGGCTGATTCTGCCGTTTGTGTATCGCGGTCTGAATCATGCAGGCAAAGGCGCACTGGGTCTGATGGCCGTTGCGCTGATTGCCAGCGTGCTGGTGCTGGCGTGGGCAGTGTTCCACGATCCGCAGGAGCTGAACGGTGAAATCCCAGCGGCGGCAGATAATGCCCCGCAAGCGCAGCCGCTGAGCAACATCAAGGATGCTGACTGGCCTGCGTACGCGCGTGACCAGCAAGGCACGCGCTTCTCTCCACTGAAGCAAATCAACACCGGTAATGTGAAAGAGTTGCAGGTAGCCTGGCAGTTCCAGACGGGCGATCTGAAAACCCCGAACGACCCAGGTGAAATCACCGACGAAGTGACGCCGATTAAAATCCGCGACACCTTGTATCTCTGCTCACCGCACCAGATTCTGTTCGCGCTGGATGCAAAAACCGGTAAGCAGAAGTGGAAATTTGATCCGGGCTTAAAACCGAATCCAACCTTCCAGCATGTGACCTGTCGTGGTGTCTCTTACCATGAAATGCCAGCAGCAGCGGATGCGTCTAACACCCAGCCTGCGCTGTGTTCACGTCGCATTTATCTGCCAGTGAACGACGGTCGTCTGTTCGCGCTGGATGCCGAAACCGGTGAGCGTTGTGCCGCGTTTGGTAACAACGGTGAGCTGGATCTGCAGCACAAACAGCCGGTACTGACCCCAGGCCAGTATGAGCCGACTTCACCACCGATCATCACGGATACCACTATCGTGATCGCCGGTGCGGTCACCGATAACTACTCAACCCGTGAACCGTCAGGCGCTATTCGTGGCTTTGATGTGAATACCGGTAAACTGCTGTGGGTGTTTGATCCGGGCGCGAAAGATCCCAACGCGATTCCAGATGATGAACATACCTTCACCATGAACTCGCCGAACTCCTGGGCACCGGCAGTATACGATCCAAAACTGGATACCGTATTCCTGCCAATGGGCGTGACCACACCAGACATCTGGGGTGGTAACCGTACGCCTGACCAGGAACGTTTCGCGAGCAGCGTACTGGCACTGAACGCCACCACCGGCAAGCTGATGTGGTCGTATCAGACCGTGCATCACGATCTGTGGGATATGGACCTGCCGTCACAACCGACGCTGGCCGATATCACCGACAAAGATGGCAACACCGTTCCGGTGATTTATGCCCCGGCCAAAACCGGTAACATCTTTGTCCTGGATCGTCGTACCGGTAAGCCGGTTGTCCCCGCACCGGAAACCCCAGTGCCACAGGGCGCCGCGAAAGGTGACCACGTTTCTCCGACTCAGCCGTACTCCGAACTGACCTTCCGTCCGAAGAACAATCTGACGGACAAGGACATGTGGGGCGCGACCATGTTCGACCAACTGGTGTGCCGCGTGATCTTCAAGCGTCTGCGCTACGAAGGTCCGTTCACGCCGCCGTCTGAGCAAGGTACGCTGGTGTTCCCAGGTAACCTCGGTATGTTCGAGTGGGGCGGTATCGCGGTGGATCCTCATCGTCAGATCGCGATTGCTAACCCAATGGCGCTGCCGTTTGTCTCTAAACTGGTGCCACGCGGTCCGGGCAACCCGATCGAGCCACCAGCCGATGACAAAGGCGGTTCAGGTACTGAAACCGGTATCCAGCCACAGTACGGTGTACCGTACGGCGTTGAGCTGAATCCGTTCCTGTCTCCGTTGGGTCTGCCATGTAAACAACCGGCCTGGGGCTATGTCTCAGCGGTTGACCTGAAAACCAACGAAACCGTGTGGAAAAAACGTATTGGTACCGTTCGCGACAGCGCGCCGGTTCCGGTTCCGTTCAAAATGGGTATGCCAATGCTGGGCGGCCCAATTACCACGGCCGGTAACGTGTTCTTCATTGGTGCGACTGCCGATAACTATCTGCGCGCGTTCGACACCAACACCGGGGAAATGCTGTGGCAGGCACGTCTGCCAGCCGGTGGCCAGGCAACGCCGATGACCTATGAAGTGGATGGCAAGCAGTACGTTGTCATTGCTGCAGGTGGTCACGGTTCGTTTGGTACTAAGCTGGGCGATTACGTCATTGCCTACGCACTGCCAGATGCTAAATAAGTTTCTGGTTTGATGTGACAAAGGCGGGCTGCGAAGCCCGCCTTTTTTATTGTCTCACTGCCTGCGCTCTGGCGTATCGCGTCATTATGAAGAAGCTAAAGGTTGTTCGAATCGCAATGACTGTCGCCGTTACGGCTTCTTTAACACCCGCGTATTTAACAGCGCGCACAGCGCCATGATCACACAGGTCGCCAGAAACACTGGCCGCATGCCGAAAGCACCACCGACAAACCCGCCAAATAACGGACCTGAGACCTGACCGACATACTGGGCCGAGGTCGAATACCCCAACATTTTCCCCACCTGCCCTTGCGGCACATTGTGGCGAATCAGCGCCGTCACGCACGGCATCAAACCGCCCAACGCCATGCCCATCAGGAAACGCAGCAGCACCAGTTGCCAGGCTTGGGTGATAAACGCCTGCGGGATCAACAACAGCGCACAAACGACCAGGCCGTAAACCAGCACGCGGCCATGCCCTACCCGATCCGCCAGGCGCCCCAAACGCGGCGCAGAGAGAATACTGCCCAGTGCAGCCGCCGCCATCACCACGCCCGCCGTCACCGTAATCGCATGATCGCCCTGCACGAACTGACCGATATACAGCGTGATGATCGGTTCAATCGACATATTGGCAAAAATCAGCAGCATGCCTGACAGCCACATCAGTCGCACCAGTGGCAGATTGACCGGCTTCTCACTCTCATCATGAGTTTGCACCGTCTTTTTACCCGGCTGACGCGGCGCTTCTTTTAATAAAAAGGTGGTGGCAAGGAAGGCGAGGAAAATCACGGCGCCGGTCAGCCAGAAGGTATGGCGAATGCCAATCAGCGGTGGCAACCCCCCGCCCAGCAGTGGCCCCACCACGTTGCCCGCCATAATGCCGGAAGACAACACGCCCAGCGCCCAACCCGTCTGCTCTTTTGGCGTTTGCGCCGCGACCATGATGGTTGAACCCGATGCGTAGCCCCCCAACAATCCCGCCAGCAAACGCAAGGCAACCAGTTGCCACGGCGCCGTCGCCATGCCAATCAGCGACATGGCAATCGCCATTCCGAGGCTGGCACGAATCAACATCAGTTTGCGGCCATAGCGATCCGCCAGTTTGCCCCACAACGGCGCGGTTAACGCGGCGCTGAGGAAAGTGGCACCATACGCAGCCCCCGACCAGCGCGCAATCGCGGCAGGTTCCTGCACACCAAGCTGCTGCACATACAGCGGCAGAAACGGCAGCAGCAACGTCATCGCCACAATGGTGCTGAACGAACCCAGCACGCAGACAAACAAATTACGTTTCCAGTGTTGCTGCTCAGGCGCTAACACTGTTGATGATTGCGACATAGTCATTCCCTGTTTTTGCTTTTTTAGCAGGCTAACAGCGGAGCACGACATAAAACAGGGAGAGAGAGATATTTGCCAACCAGCGTAATATTGTTGTCAGGCAACAACAATTAACTGCCGCTCAAGGCATTAATTAACGCATCACACAGCAACGTCACGGGGGATGAAGGTTGCGGCTGCTCTTTGAGCAGCAGATAACTGTGTAAACGATCCATTTGCCACTCAGGCAACACCTGTTGGATCTCGCCGCGCCCCAGCGCCTCTTGCGTCATATACGCTGGCAAATAAGCGATGCCGGTGCCGGCCAGCGCCGCATTCAGCAGCGCCATGCTGTTATTGGCGCGGAAACGGCTATGCACATCCAGCGCCAGCCGCTGTTTATCGCGGCGAAACGGCAGTGCGGCCGTATGCGCGGGTCCGTGGAACAGTAACAAATCGTGACGTGTCAGGCGCTCTGGATGGTCGATAGCGGGATGCGCTGCCAGATAATCCGGCGTGGCATAGAGTCCCCACTCGATGGTGCTCAGTTCGCGATAATTAGCGACTTCCGGCGCACGCGCACGAATCACTATCGCCACATCTGCGCTGGGCTGTGGATCGTCACTGGTGGTGAGGTCGAGATCGACGTTGATATGAATGTGGCGGCGGATAAAGTCATTCAGAGTGGGGACGACACACTGGCAGCCATAGGTGATTGGCGCCTGTAAGCGCACATTACCCGCGGGCAGTTGATGAACCTGCTGCACAAACGCATCGGCGCGGTGCATCTCTTCCAGCATGCGGGTACAAAACGGATAGTAAGCCTGACCCAGCTCGGTCAACGCCACTTTCCGCGTGGTGCGCTGCAGCAGTTTGATGCCGAGTCGCACTTCCAGCCGCGCGATTTCGCGACTGACATGCGATTTAGAGACACCTAAGGTTCGCGCGGCTTCGCTAAAGCTTTGCCGCTCAACGACGCGCGCAAACAGCATCATGGCGGTGAGATTATCGCTGTTGTCCATGTTCTCTGGTGGGTAACAAACGGAGAACAGCAGCTTAAAAGTAAAAGCCGCAATAAGCACCGAATTTAATCAGCGAACGGGGTGGAGCGGCGTAATTTATCGCGCAATCCCTTCGCGATTTACTGCGCAATAAATTGCGCCGCTACGTCTACTTTGCAGATCAATTTCAGCGTCATCAATCAACTGGCCACCGCCAGCGGGAACAACAAACGTTCCTGTTCAACGCGGCGCTGACGACGCAATTGACCCGGCGTGACGCTGAAGTAGTTCTTAAAGGTGCGGGTATACGCCTGCTGCGTATCAAACCCGTAGCTCATCGCCACCTGCAGAATCGCTTCATCGCTGTTGATCAGCGTGAGCGCGGACTCAGTCAACCGGCGCTGACGGATGTACTCTGCCAGAGAAAAACCAGTGTGCTGACGGAACAGACGTTGCAGATGCCAGCGGGAGTATCCCGAGCGGCGTGCTACTTCATCCAGATGCAAATCGTGCCCTAAGTTGTCTTCAATCCAGTCCAGCAAACTACGGATAAATTCGCGCTGATTCATGGGAACCTCCTGCTTCGACAATATGTCCAGTGCAGTCACTGTAGCGCGTTAAATTTATCCCTTAATTAGCAGAAAATTAGCGCAGAATTAGCAAGGGGGGAAATGGGTGCTCCGCCTAAATAAGTTCAGCGGCAGAAAGGCAGCAAGAGCGTGAATCCTCAGGCGCTTACATAAGTCAGTAACGGGGGTGAACGCTCACAGCTCACGCCTCTGCAGCGGGAAGTATGACGGAGGGTAATTCTGGCCTAATTATCTGGCGCTACACTGCGTCCATCAGTTTGGGAGAACTCTATGCGTGTGCTGCTGGTAGAAGATGATGAAATGATTGGCGCCAACTTGCAGCAGGCGCTGGAAGCGGCGGGCTGGTCGGTGGACTGGGTGCGCGATGGCGTATTTGCCACCAACGCCTGGGCCGAAGGCGGTTATACCTGCGTGCTGCTCGATCTCGGTTTACCGCGGGAAGACGGTATTCACGTATTGAAGCGTGCGCGTACGCGTGGCGATATGACGCCCGTGCTGGTGCTGACTGCGCGTGACACGGTGCAACAACGCATTCAGGGACTCGACAGCGGCGCCGATGACTATTTGCTTAAACCCTTTGATCTGCAAGAGGTACTGGCGCGCATGCGTGCAATCACCCGACGTCGTCACGGAGCGGCGGATTCCCTGTTAGGCAGTGGCGATGTGCAGCTGGATATGATGACGCGCGAAGTGCTGTACAAAGGCCAACGCGAACAGCTAACCGCCCGCGAATATGCCCTGCTCTACGCTCTGCTGGAGCGCCCTGGTGCCATCCTGTCACGCGAACAATTAGAGAACCGCATTTACGGCTGGGGTGAAGAAGTCACCAGCAACGCCGTTGATGTGCTGATCCACGGCATGCGCCGCAAGCTCGATAACGAAGTGATTCGCAACGTGCGCGGTTTGGGCTGGCGAGTACCGGCAATATGAAACCTTTCACTTTTATGCGCTCCCTGCGTAACAAACTGCTCGCCACGCTGGTGCTGCTGCACCTGGCGATGATCGGCGGCGTCACCTGGTATTTCTACCATTGTTATGGCGACATGATGGGCACCATGAAGGACGATCAGCTCGCCAAGATTGCTGATGCCTGGTCCTCCAGCCAGCGCATGCCCGCGCTGATGCCTATGGTGATGCAGCAAGAGAAGCTGAAGAGCACCTACATCGTTCAGCTGTGGGACACCAACAATCATCTGCGTGCCAGCTCATGGCCTGCTTTACAGGCGCCGCTGCAGGCAAAAAAAGGCTGGTCCGATTTAAAAGTCGGCGACTGTGGCGATGACTGTGACTGGCGCGTGTATACCCGCCCCGGCGAACTTGGCAGTGAAATCGGTAATATTCAGGTTTTACACAACATCGGCTACATGAAAAGTTTGATGGTGAAGCGGGTGCTGTCCGCCATCATTCCCTTAATGCTGATGATGCCGCTGTCACTGCTGGTGATCTGGCTGGTAGTACGTGCCATCACGCGAGATTTGCGCGTTGCCTCGCGACAGATTGCCGCACAAGAAACAATGCATCCACACTCGGTATCGCCGGATGGCTTACCGGATGAAGTGCTACCGCTGGTGGCTGCTTATAACTCTCTGCTCGATAAGCTACGGGCAGCCTGGTCATCGCAGCGACAGTTCCTTGAAGATGCGGCACATGAACTGCGCACGCCGGTCACCGCTGTCACCTTGCAGCTGGAAAATCTGCGCCAGCATATTCAGCCTGGTGAAGCCAGTCGCCAGTTTGATCAGCTGGAAGCTGGCGTCACGCGGACGCGCCATCTGGTGACGCAGTTGCTGAATATCTCGCGCCAGGAAGATCAGTCAGTGGTGGCCACGGTGGAAACCATCCAGCTCGATGATTTGCTGAAAGAGAGCATCGAGCAGTTGATGGTGGTCGCCGATAAACGCGGCATTGATATCGGTTTTAATGGCACCACGCACTATCGCCTGCACGCCAGCCGTTCCGATTTGCGTAGCCTGTTTGATAACCTCATCGGCAACGCGATGCTGCACACGCCGGAAGGCAGCCTGGTAGATGTGCTGCTGCATCGCGTGGGCAATCACACCGTGGTGGATATCGTCGATAACGGGCCGGGCATGCCGGAGTCCTTTATCGAACGCGCCTTTGATCGCTTCACCCGTTCGCCAGATGTACAGGCGCAAGGCAGCGGTTTGGGTCTGTCGATTGTGCGCAGCGTAGCGCAGAAGCATCAGATGCAGGTCGCGCTGTCGAACTGCCATAACGCCCAGGGACAAATCTCCGGCCTGCAGGTGCGTGTGACCTTGCCATAACCGACGTGTCGCTACCGCCTTGAATATCCAGCGCGGTAGCGGCACAACGTATTGCGTCTTTTCCTCATCTAAATCGCCCTACACGATGAACCACGTATTTTCCGCCACCAAATTCCAAAGGCGCACGTTCAATCGTGCCGCTACACGTTTTTCCGCATCTAAGATCTTTGTGACTGAACGCGACAACGTAAACGGTTGCGGGGTTCCGTTCACTACATGGCATTTATGTGATCATTATCACATATTCAGTGAATCAAAATGCAACACATTTTGACAAACGTGATCAAAATCTATTTCCTATCGCTCTGTTACAGGCACATTACGCACATTTGAAAATTCGGCGATTCAGACCGGATAAAAACAACACACGGCCCATCCCCTGGGATCGATTTCACTCGATTGCGGCGCAACCGCAGCAATCACTAGCATGTGGTTAATAAAATAATGAAATTTAAAGCATTGATAGCAGGGGCCTTACTGGCCAGCAGCTGGACCGGCGCGGCACAAGCGGCAGACAGCGATCCGCAGTATCTTTCAGACTGGTGGCATCAGAGCGTTAACGTGGTGGGCAGCACCCACACCCGCTTCGGACCTCAGTTCAACAATGACGTGTATCTCGAATACGAAGCCTTTGCTAAAAAAGACTGGTTCGATTTTTACGGCTATGCGGATTTAACCAACTTCTTTGGCGTGGGTAACAGCAACGCCAACGGTATTTTCGACCACGGTTCGCCGCTGTTCATGGAAATTGAGCCACGTTTCTCTATCGATAAACTGACCGGCACCAGCCTGGCGTTTGGTCCGTTTAAAGAGTGGTATTTCGCGAACAACTATATCTATGACATGGGCCGCAACGCTTCACAGCGTCAGAACACCTGGTACATGGGTCTGGGTACCGACATCGATACCCACAGCGATATCGGTCTGTCACTGAACGTGTATGCCAAATACCAGTGGCAGAACTACGGTGCAGCGAACGAAAACAGCTGGGATGGTTATCGCTTCAAAGTGAAATACTTTGTGCCGATTACCGATCTGTGGGGCGGCAAGCTGAGCTACATCGGCTTCACCAACTTCGACTGGGGTTCAGACCTGCGCGATGAGACCGGTCCATCACGTACCAGCAACTCGATCGCGTCCAGCCACATTCTTTCGCTGAACTACGATCACTGGCACGTTTCTACCGTGGCGCGTTATTTCCATAACGGCGGTCAGTGGGCGGATGGGCAGGAGCTGAACTTCGGCAACGGTCCGTTTGAAGTGAAATCAACCGGTTGGGGTTACTACCTGGTCGTGGGTTACAACTTCTAATTAGCGAGTTCCTTAGCGGCGCAATTTTCGCGCGTTTCTGAAACGGCAATATCGCTATCAGAAACGCATTAAATTGTGCCGCTACGTAGGCTGACCGGCTGTAAAACCCTGCCCGTCAAATCTGCGGCTTATAGGCATTCACCATCCACGGCACGCCGAACTTATCGGTAAACATGCCGAAACCGTGCGCCCAGAACGTCGGTTCCCACTTTTTCGTCACTTCCCCACCCTCTGACAACGCGTCAAACCAACGTTTACCCTGCGCTTCATCTGGCGTGGATAGACTCACGGAAAATCCGGCATAACTTGCCTGCTGTGCACCGTCGCTCATCATCAGTTCACCCTGCCCGATGCGCAGATGGGCATGCATGATCTGTTCAGGCGAGAAGGTCACGCCAGAGGGGCAACCTTCATCTTCGACGGTGGTTTCATCTGGCATGTCGCCAAAGGTCATTTTAAACAGCAGTTCGCCGTCGGTGGCCGCGAGATAGAAGGCGATCGCCTCTTCACAGCGACCGTTGTAAAACACATAAGGTGTGATTTGCATGGTCAGTTCTCCACAATTGGAACGTCCAGTGCAAGTGTAGTGCGCAATAAATAATCAGCTGCGAGCCAGGCCGCACTCTTACCTTTGTTGACAATAGCGGCGGAACAGTTGAGCCATATACGCGCTCATTGGGGTCAGCGCCGTGTCTTTCCGCTGGATCAAATAGAAGGTGGCTTTCGGTAACGGATCGTCAAGATCGAGGGCAATGAGCTGCCCACCGTGCGTAGGATCTTCGATCACATCGCGCGAGATGATGCTGACAAAATCACTTTTGGCGACCAGGCTGGTGCAGGCCATAAAGGTTTCGCAGGTCACCACGATCTTCGGTGCCATACCGCGCTCGCCAAACAGATCGTGCAGCAAGCGGTAATAACTGCCCTGCGGGGTCGGCATGGTCCAGTCGCAGTGCTGCAACTCATTCAGTGAGCGGGCATGCGCCATCGGGTGGCCTTTACGCATCACCACCTGATAGTCACGCTCCATTAGCCGCTCAAAAATCAGCTCCTGATCCAGATGATGTTGATCGTAGGTATTAATGGTGAAATCCAGCGCGCCCTGACGCAGTTCATGCACCATCGACACCAGTTGCCCCTCAACGATACGCACCTTCACCAGCGGGTATTCACGATGAAACTGGGTGATCACCTGCGGCATGATAGTGCGCGCAATACTGCCGCCCACGCCGATATTCACCCGCCCCCCTGCCAATCCCAATCGCTGCTGAATATCCTCCTGCGCCACGCGCAATTCTTCCAGCACCAGACTGGCATGACGAAAAAAGTTATCACCGATATCCGTTAGCGTGACGCCTTGCTGACGACGTTCGAACAAACGTGCGCCAAGCGCCAGCTCCAGTTCCTGAATCGCTTTGGTCAGCGCAGGCTGTGAAAGTCCCGATAAGCGGCTGGCAGCGCGAATACTGCCCTGGCGGGTCACATCGACAAAGGCGCGCAGTTGATGAAGTTTGAGGTTGGCAGGCATGATTTTTGTGATAACCGTTGTTTATCAGTGACAAGATATTCGCATCTTATGCGCACCAATACCATTGTGTAGATTCGGGATAATGCATAAAAAACCAACACAAAGGATATGCCGATGAAAACCCTCTCCGACCTCGTCAACGCGCGGATTCCGCAGATGCAAAGCTGGCGTCGCGATTTGCACCATTTTGCCGAATCGGGCTGGCTGGAGTTCCGTACTGCAACGATAGTGGCCGAAGAGCTGCATCGTCTTGGTTATCAGCTCAAGCTGGGGCGCGACGTGATCGACGCTGACGCACGCATGGGTTTGCCTTCTGACGAGGTGCTGGCACAGCAGGAAGCCCGCGCACTGGAGCAAGGCGCACTGCCACAGTGGATCTCGCATTTCTCAGGCGGCTTCTGCGGCGTAGTCGCCACGCTGGAGACCGGTCGTCCCGGCCCGGTGATGGGCTTCCGTGTCGATATGGATGCGCTGGACCAGAACGAAAGCCGTGATGCCGACCACCTCCCTACCCGTGAAGGATTTGCCTCCTGCAACCCCGGCATGATGCACGCCTGCGGTCACGATGGCCACACTACCATCGGTCTGGCGCTGGCGGGCGTGTTGATGGAGATGAAAGATCAGCTCAGCGGCACCATTAAGATCATCTTCCAGCCTGCCGAAGAGGGCGTGCGTGGCGCTAAAGCGATGGTGGCCGCAGGCGTGGTGGATGATGTGGATCTGTTTACCGCTATCCATCTCGGCACAGGCGTGCCTGCTGGCGAAATCGTTTGCGGCAGCGACAGCTTCCTGGCCACCACCAAACTGGACATCAATTTCACTGGCGTCGGCGCGCATGCGGGCGGTAAACCAGAAGAGGGTCGTAACGCCTTGCTGGCCGCCGCGCAAGCTACACTGGCGCTGCACAACCTGCCACAACACAGCGGCGGTGTCGCACGCGTCAACGTGGGTGTGCTGCAGGCAGGCTCCGGACGCAACGTGGTGCCCGATTATGCCCTGATGAAAGTGGAAACCCGTGGCGTCAGCAATCAGGTTAACGATGACATCTATCAGCAAGCCCTGCGCGTGATTTCCGGCGCGGCGGCGATGTATGGCGTTGAGTACGACATCAAACTAATGGGTGGCGCACGCAGCTGTACCCCAAGCCAGCCGTGGGTCGATTTTATCCACCAGCAGGCCGATGCCATGGGGATTTTCACCTCGGTAGTGGATACCAAAAAGCAGGCGGCGGGTTCGGAAGATGCCACATACATGCTGGAGCGCGTGCAGCAGCGTGGCGGTCAGTCATCCTATGTGATCTTTGGTTGCGATCTGGCGGCAGGCCACCACAACGCGAAGTTCGATTTTGACGAAGCGATTATGGCCACAGCGGTGCAAACCCTCGCGACGCTGGCGCTGAACCAGGCACAGTTTGGAGGTCAGCGATGAGCCATCACGATTTTATCGATCGTTACATCAACGAAAACCAGCCGCGCTTCACCGCCCTTAGCGATGCCATCTGGGATGTCCCGGAAACCCGCTTTGAAGAGACGCAATCTGCCGCCATTCTGGCCGATGCGCTGGAGCAGGAAGGCTTTGCCGTCGAGCGTGGCGTCGGCAATATCGACACCGCCTTTATCGCCAGCATCGGCAGTGGAAAACCGGTGATTGCTATCCTCGGTGAGTTTGATGCGCTGGCCGGTTTGAGCCAGCAATCAGGCTGCGCCACACCACAACCACTGGTGGAAAACGGCAACGGGCACGGCTGCGGTCATAATCTGCTGGGCACCGCCGGACTGGCCGCGGCCTTCGCCATCAAAGCCTGGTGGGCGGAGAACGGCCAGCGCGGCACGCTGCGTTTTTACGGTTGCCCAGGCGAGGAAGGCGGTTCTGGCAAAACCTTTATGGTGCGCGAAGGGCTGTTTGATGACGTGGATGCCGCTGTCACCTGGCATCCTGAAGGCTTCAGCG
Organism: Pantoea sp. ME81; assembly: GCF_903970985.1. Lineage (NCBI taxonomy): Bacteria > Pseudomonadati > Pseudomonadota > Gammaproteobacteria > Enterobacterales > Erwiniaceae > Pantoea > Pantoea sp. ME81. The sequence continues at coordinate 17,230 of NZ_CAJCKS010000032.1, forward strand.
GCATGTTCAACCTCAGCACGCTGGCCAACATCCAGGCCGCATTTCACTTCAAGGGCGTTGCCGCGCACGCCGCTAACTCGCCGCATCTGGGCCGCAGTGCGCTGGATGCCGTCACCCTGATGAACACCGGTGCCAACTTCCTGCGCGAGCACATCGTGCAGGAAGCGCGTGTGCACTACGCCGTGACCAACACCGGCGGTGTTTCCCCCAATGTGGTGCAAGCTGATGCCGAAGTGCTGTATCTGATCCGCGCGCCAGAACTCGATCAGGCACAGGATATTTATCAGCGGGTGATCAATATCGCCAAAGGCGCGGCCCTGATGACCGACACCACCATGACGGTGCGCTTCGATAAAGCCTGCTCCAACTATGTGCCGAATCGCGCGCTGGAAGCGGTGATGGAGCGCAACTTGCATCAGTTTGGCTTGCCCGAGTACAGCGCGGAGGAGCAGCAGTTCGCCGCCGAGATTCGTGCCACGCTAACGAAGGACGATCTGCGCAATGCGCGTTTGAACGCAGCGCGCACCGGCGGCGAGGCAGGCGTGGCATGGACCGAGGCGCTGGGCGACAAAATTTTGATGGATGAAGTGGCACCGTATGCCATAACGCGCGAGCTGCTGTATGGCTCAACCGATGTCGGCGATGTGAGTTGGGTGACGCCAACCGCGCAGTGCTTTGCGCCTTGCTTCGCCTTTGGTACCCCGCTGCACACCTGGCAACTGGTGGCGCAGGGCCGCACTTCGCTGGGCCACAAAGGCATGTGTCTGGCCGCCAAAGTGATGGCCGCCACCGCGCTGACCTTGTTGCAGGACCAGGAAGCGCTGGCGCGCTGCCGCGAAGAGTTCCAGCGCGTGCGCCGCGAACAGCCCTACAGCTGCCCGATTCCGGCAGATGTGACGCCATCAAAATTATAAAAGCCTTAGCGGCATAAAAGATTCAATCCGGCGCAAACCCGGATGCAGTAAACAAAAAAATAAAAACTAAAGCCCCAAATAATTCGAGTCGCAGTAAGGCGGCAAGTGCGGGCAGCTCCAGGAGCTGACATCAGTCAGTGACGGGGGTGCCCGCACGCAGACAACGCATCTGCGGCTTGAAGTATGACGGGCGCAAATACAACAGACATGACGAGGAATAACCGATGGAAGTGACCACGGAGAACCGCAGCCCAGGGAAGCTGTTTAGCTGGATTGAGCGGGTCGGCAACAAAGTGCCCAACCCGTTCTTACTGTTTGTCTATTTGATCGTGGTATTGATGGTCGCCACCGCGATTATCAGCTACTTCGATCTGGCAGTGAAAAATCCCACCAATGGCGAACTGGTGCGGGTCAACAACCTGCTGAGCGTGGCCGGGATTCAATGGATTCTGCCTAACATCATCAAAAACTTCAGCGGCTTCACGCCACTGGGGTCAATTCTGGCGCTGGTGATTGGTGCGGGTTTAGCAGAGAAAGTCGGCCTGCTGCAATCGCTGATGGTGAAGATGGCCTCACGCGTGAGCCGCCGTTACGCCAGCTATATGGTGCTGTTTATCGCCTTCTTCAGCCATATCTCATCGGATGCCGCACTGGTGGTGATGCCACCGCTGGGCGCGCTGATCTTCCTCGCCGTGGGTCGTCATCCGGTGGCGGGTTTACTGGCGGCTATCGCGGGTGTCGCTTCCGGCTTTACCGCTAACCTGCTGATCGTTACCACCGACGTGCTGCTCTCCGGCATCAGTAACGAAGCGGCGAAAGCGGTGAGCGATACCGTGCACGTGAGTGTGATCGATAACTGGTTCTTTATGGCCAGCTCGGTGATTGTGCTGACGATTGCCGGTGCCATCCTTACTGATAAGTTTGTCGAGCCGCGTCTTCCTGCGTGGAACGGCGGCAACAACGATCGCCTGCCGCCGCTGACCGCGCTGGAGAACCGGGGCCTGCGGGCTGCGGGCATTGCCGCGCTGGTGTTTATCGCCCTGATGGCCCTGCTGGTGGTGCCAGAACATGCCCCCCTGCGTAACCCGAAAACCGGCGGCATCATTCCTTCGCCGTTTATTCAGGGCATTGTGCCGATCATCATCCTGTTCTTCTTTGTGGTGGCGATTGCTTACGGCGCCGTGACGAAGCAGATTCGTCGGGCCGATGACATCCCGCAGCTGCTGGTGGATCCGATGAAGAGCATGGCGGGCTTTATTGTGATGGTGTTCCCGCTGTCGCAGTTTGTCGCCTTCTTTAACTGGAGCAATATGGGCAAATTCATGGCGATCGGTCTGACCGATATGCTGGAAAGTGCCGGCATCAGTGGCGCGCCCGCGTTCCTCGGTTTGATGTTCTTGTCGGCATTCTTGTGCATGTTTATTGCCAGCGGCTCAGCCATCTGGTCGATTCTGGCGCCAGTGTTCGTGCCGATGTTTATGCTGCTCGGATTCCATCCGGCCTTCGCGCAGATGATTTTCCGTATCGCGGATTCTGCCGTATTGCCCCTCGCGCCGATGTCACCGTTCCTGCCGCTGTTCCTCGGATTCCTGCAGCGATACCAAAAAGATGCGCAACTTGGCACCTATTATGTGCTGATCTTCCCGTATCCGGTGGTGTTCTTTATCAGCTGGATCATCCTGCTGCTGGCATGGTACGCACTGGGTTTACCGATTGGACCGGGCGTTTACCCCAGCCTGCATTAATCGCATCGCCATGGACGGCGATCACACTTCTGTGAACTGCAACGTAGATTGCGAAAATGTCACCGTTGCCCCTCTCGGCAACCCGCGATGAATTGATTATCCTGCTATTCCTTCGCTTGCTAACGGTTAATTATTTTTAAAACCCATAAAACCGTGCGAGTTCTGCAAACACCGAGGTTTATCCAATAATGACAACAATCACTTCGACAGGGATGGCGAACGATCACATCGCAGCGGATCGCCGCACCTTAGCCGGGCGCATCGATGCACTGCCCTCATCCGCAGGCTTATGGCGTTTTATTACGCTGCTGGCGCTGGGCGGTTTTTTTGAGCTCTACGATCTGTTTGAAACCGGCTATATCAGTTCTGGTCTGCTGGCTGCTGGCGTGTTTCATACCGGCTCGGAAGGGGTCTTCGGCATTGCTGACCAGGCTGCCTTTGCTTCTGCCACTTTCCTCGGCCTGTTCGTCGGCGCCAGCCTGCTAGCCCCATATGCCGACCGCTTTGGTCGTCGTCTGACCTTTATGTGCGCACTGGCATGGTATGGCGTGTTCTCGCTGTTGATGGCCTTCCAGCAGAGCGCTGAAATGATCATCCTGTTCCGCTTCCTGGTCGGTATCGGCCTCGGTGTTGAGCTGGTGACCATTGATACCTATCTGTCCGAATGGGTGCCTGCTCATCTGCGCAGCCGCGCCTTTGCCTACTCTTTCTTTATCCAGTTCCTGTCGGTACCTGCCGTGGCGCTGATGTCATGGTGGCTGGTACCGCAAACTATTCTCAACCTTGAAGGCTGGCGCTGGGTGGTGATCGCCGGTGCGGTTTGCTCGCTGGTGATCTGGCTGATTCGTAAAAACCTGCCGGAATCGGCGCGCTGGCTGGCGCAGCAGGGCCGTCATCAGGAAGCGCATAAGGTGCTGAGTGAGATGGAAAAACGCTGCGGGATTGCGCCGGGTGAAGATTTCTCTGACAGCGATGCCGCAGCAGCGTTGCCAAAAAAAGGTCGCTTCAGCGAGATTTGGTCCCCGGCTTACCGCAAGCGTACGCTGATGCTGGTAGTGATGAACTTCTTCCAGGCGATTGGCTTCTTCGGCTTCGGTAACTGGCTGCCTGCGCTGCTGTCCGGCAAAGGCGCAACGGTGACCCACAGCCTGCTGTATGCGTTCTTTATCACCCTGGCTTATCCGCTGGGCTCGCTGATTTGCAGCCGCTACGCCGATAAGCTCGAGAACAAATGGCAAATCGTTTTCTCCTCCCTGATGACCGTGGTGTTCGGTACGTTGTTCGCGCTGGCAACCAATCCGGTGCTGATGATCATCTGTGGCTTCCTGATCACCTACAGCAACGCGTGGCTGACCTTTAGCTACCACGCCTATCAGACCGAGATTTTCCCGACGCATATTCGCGCGCGTGCGGTCGGCTTCTGCTATTCCTTTAGCCGCCTGTCCACGGTGTTCAGCAGCATTTTGATCGGCATCATTTTGCAGTACGCCGGCAGTCAGGGCGTGATCGCCTTTATCGTGCTGAGCATGCTGATGGTGATGCTGTCAGTGGGAATTTACGGTCCGAAAACACGCGGGCTGGATTTGGAGAATATTTGAGTCATCTATCGGCCGTGGGCGGAAAATAAGCCGCCCACTATTTCGCGAATTTGTCTAACTGCGCGAAGGCAATATCCCATGGCAAGCGCCTGCCACTGTCTCGCATCTGACAATAAGCCCGGCGTGCGCCATCCACTGTAATGATCTGGTGTTCAATCATTTCTTCCACAACCCAAAGCGTTCCACGAACGTCTATACCCTCTTCTCTGGCAACTCGATTGAGCGCTCTGTCACCGGTTAATAGCGGACAGATTTCCTGTTTAGCCAGGGCTAACGCAAAACAATCATTTCGGCTGGGCCCACGCACACGCTCAATGAGTTTTATGGCGTAAGTCATAGTGGTTGAGCTTAATTCGCCAAGTACCAATCCTTTATCAAGCAAGTCGGCATGGTGGGTTTCAAGCTCATCAAAATAGAGTAAATCAGGCACGGTAAATTGGTAGGGCAATTCGAAGAGCGCATCTAACAAATCGCCCTCTTCCATATCAATTAAAATATTGGCATCACTGATGAGAATGATCATCCGACCACCCCAACTGCCGCTCGCGGTGAAAGGCGACTAATGAGACGCCCATCAGCTCAGCCGCTTTACCTTCACTGATGATCCCTTCGCCTAATGCGCGATAAATTAACTGTGGAAAAAGCGTGGTGCTCTCACATGCGACCTGTTCACCAGGTTCCTGCTTTCGCCATTTGCGCGCAGAGAACATCATGATCAGATCTTTGCGTTTGCCCTCAGTTATCACGCTCAGATTGGCAGCGCGGTAAACACAGGCCAGCATGCTCAGACCATAATCCATTTTTTGCAGGTATAGCTCTTGCACCTCAAGACGAGCACGGCGGTGACCAAAGTGCTGAAACACAGCACTTGCAGGGAAAAGCAAAGCCCCCGCAAAGCGATGACAGGCTCTCTCTTCATCAAGATGAGAGGCAAGGCGCCCCTGTAAAATCAAATGCCCGAGTTCATGCGCCAGGGTAAATCGCTGGCGATCGCCGGGCCATTTAGCAGAAATAACGATAACGGGTATGGCGTCAATCATCGCCTGACAACCATCAAACTTGTCTGAGTGATCGACATCCGTGACGATCACCAGAATCCCATGGCTTTCCAGCACACCAATCAAGTGCGTGATCGGCTGCTGGCCAAGTCCCCACTGCAGCCGAAGGTGTTCGGTAATCGTTTCAATCTGCTCATAGTTCTCAACCTGCCCAGCAGGCAGCTGAGGTTGAGCAAAAATTGGAACAGGAAAGTTAGGCCACAGATTGGCAAGTTCAAGCCACCGTTCTGCCTGATCAATCACATCCGCATGGATCTGCGCCAACATTTTGGCTGATAGCGTTTGGCGTTTACGGTACTCAATATTTTTCAGTGCAACCGTCGTCGGGCGGAAGAAATATTCGTTACGCACACCTAGCGCACGCGACATTTTCACCAGCACGGCAGATCCCGGCATACTTTCGTTATGCTCGTATTTCTTGATCATGTTAGCGCTGACGCCCGCTTTCTCAGCCAGCTGCTTCATGGATAAGCCCGCAGCGGAGCGCGCGCGCAATAAACGTTCTCCAAACACACTGACCTCCGTTGGTTTATAAATTAGGTAAATTTTATAAATTCATAAACCGGAATTATGTGCGCTTAACGATGGCCTTGCAACGAGAGGGATGAAAAATGAGACAAGGCTTGTAGGGATTTAAATTTGAGGGGTGTGGAACACAATGATTGCAACGGTATGCATAAATGCTTCATGGGGTCAGTGAATTCAGTGAAACGATGCGCATGGATGCGCACCCTACAGGGATTGGGGGCGGTTTTTCAGGTTTAGATTTGGAGAATATCTGAATACTGCGCAATAAATTGCGCCGCGACCAGATCAGTACGATCTGGTGCGACGCGATTTATCGTGCTTTAAAACGCAGTGTTGGCTTACTGCCCTTCCAGCACCTTAATGTCCGCGCTGCCCTGCTTCGACTCGACTGCCTCGTCTTTACGCAGCTTCGCCACATCCTTCGCCGTCACCGTCGACTTCACGCCATTACCCCAGCTGCCACGGATAAAGTTCACCACATCTGCCACCTGGTTGTCGTTCAGACGCCAACCGAATGCCGGCATGGTGATGGCTGACGGGGCGCCCTGCACGCCAGGCAAGGTACCGCCCACCAGCACGATGTGGATCAGCGAGGTTGGATCGTCCGCCATGACGACCGGATTGCCGCGCAGTGCCGGGTAGAAACGTTGATAACCGCTGCCGTCGGTCTTATGACAGGCCGCACAGCTATCGACATACACCGAAGCACCTGGCTGGCTGTCATCGCCCTTCCACAACGCTTTGGCGACCGCATCATCCTGCGTGAACACCGTCTGGCTAGCGTCCTTCGCGCCCAGCGACTTCAGATATTTGGCAATCGCGCTGATATCTTCATCGTTGAGATACTGCAGGCTGTGCTGCACCACGTCGGTCATGCCACCAAATACGGCGGTGTGATCGTTGCGGCCAAAGCGCAGGAACTGCTTCAGGTCGTCTTCGCTCCAGCGGCCTAAACCATCACGGTTGTCACCGCGCAGATTGCTGGCGGTCCAGCCATCAATCGGTGCGCTGCTACCTGACAGGTAATCATTGCCTTCGCCGTTGGTCAGCGCTTTTTCCTGCATGGTGATGCTACGCGGTGTATGGCAGGCACCGCAGTGACCCAGACCTTCCACCAGATAGCGACCACGCGCTAGCGCCGGATCTTCCTGCGCGGCTGGCTGGAACGCTTTCACGTCTGGCGCGAAGATGCCACGCCAGATGGAGAGCGGCCAGCGCATCGACAACGGCCAGGGAATGTCGCTGTCTTTGTTAGCTTGAGACACCGGCTGCACGCCATGCATAAAGTAGGCATACAGCGCCTGCATGTCGTCATCGCTGACCACCGCGTAGGACGGATAAGGCATCGCCGGATAGAGCGTCTCGCCATTTTTCGCCACGCCATGACGCACCGCTTTCTGGAAATCGTCGTAGCTGTAGTCACCAATACCGGTGGTTTTATCCGGGGTGATGTTAGTGGAGTAAATGGTGCCAATTGGCGTCGCCATCGGTAAGCCACCGGCAAACGGCTTGCCGCCTGCGGTGCTGTGGCACGCCACGCAGTCACCCGCGCGTGCCAGATACTCACCGCGCTTCACCAGAGCGTCCGAACCTGCTTCGTCCGCCACTGCGGCGAACGTCATCGTGCCCAGAAACAGGGCCAAAATGCTTTTGATCATCGCCGTGTTCCTTATGCCTGAACCAGGGGGCCGGGGTTCTTCAGATACTGTTCGCGGATAGCTTTAGCTGACCAATAGCTCAGCGCCGCCACCATGCCGGTTGGGTTATAGCCGAGGCCCTGCGGGAACGCAGAGGCACCTGGCACAAACACGTTAGGCACATCCCAGCTCTGCAGATAACGGTTCACCGCACTGGTTTTCGGATCTTCACCCATGATCGCACCGCCGCTCATATGCGTGGTCTGGTACACGGTGGTATCGAAGTGAGAGCCTGGTCCTTTGGCGCCGCCGATGATCATTTTCGGGTTCATCGCTTCGGTGATCTTGCGCATCTTGCCGACCATAAACTGCGCCATCTTGATGTCGTTGTCCTGCCAGTCAAAGGTCATGCGCAGCAGCGGCTGGCCATAGACATCTTTGTAGTTCGGATCGAGATCGAGATAGTTGGCGCGATACGACTGGTGCGCGCCGTGCGCATCCATCGAAATATGATGGTTATAGGTATCAGCCACAGCGGCTTTCCACTGGCTGCCCCAGTTTGGCGTGCCTTTCGGCGTCGGCAAACCGGAGATCGGTTTGGTACCCGCCTGGTTCACCCAGAACGGGGAGCCGCCAACAAAACCATGTGGGCCGTGGTCGAAGTTGTCTGCGTTGAAGTCATCCACTGCCACGCCCGCACCGCCCGCACCAATAAACGGGTTGGTGGTGGTGTTTTTGTCGAACAGCGCTTTCAGGGTCGAGATGTTCTGATAGGCGAAGTTACGGCCCACCACACCTTCGTTGCTGATCGGGTTGTACGGTTTGCCGATGCCTGACAACAGCATCAGATGCACGTTGTGGAACTGGAACGCAGACAGGATCACCAGATCCGCTGGCTGCACCACTTCACGCCCCTGGCCATCCAGATAGGTCACGCCGGTGGCGCGCTTCTTGTCATCGGTCAGATTGACGCGCAGCACGTAGGAGTTGTTACGCAGTTCGAACTTCGGCTCCTGACGCAGCGCGGGCAGAATATTCACGTTCGGCGAAGCTTTGGAGTACATGTAGCAGGCATAACCGCTGCAGTAACCGCAGAAGTTGCACGGCCCCATCTGCGCACCATAGGTGTTGGTATACGGGCCAGAGGTGTTGGCTGACGGCATATCATAGGGATGATAACCCACTGATTCAGCAGCCTGGGCAAACAGCTGTGCCGAGTAAGTACGCTTCTGCGCAGGCAGTGGGAAAGCACTGGAACGATCCGGCGCGTAAGGGTTACCCCCTTTCTCTTTGCCCTGCAGCTGGCCTTTGATCGACCAGGCGCTGCCGGAAGTGCCAAACACTTTCTCAGCCTGATCAAAGAACGGCTCCAGCTCATCATAGCTGACGCCGAAATCCTGAATGGTCATGCCTTCCGGGATGAAGTTTTTGCCGTAGCGCTGCTCGTAGTGGCTGCGCAGGTTCAGCTCCACCGGATCGACACGGAAATGCACGCCTGACCAGTGCAGACCTGCACCGCCGGTGCCGGTGCCCGGCAAAAACGCCGCCAGCTGACGATACGGCACTGCAGTTTGCGAGGCATCGTGACGGATGGTCACGGTGCTTTTCGACAGATCCTGGAACAGCTTTTTACGGATGTTATAGGTCAGTTCATCAATCGACTGCGGATAGGATCCATCAGGATAGGTATCACGATGTGGACCGCGCTCCAGCGCCACCACCGTCAGACCGGCTTCGGTCAGCTCTTTCGCCATGATGGCTCCGGCCCAGCCGAAACCCACCACCACCGCGTCTACTTTTTTCAATTCATTTGCCACGGTTACGCCCTCTCCCCGCGAATATCCACTGACGGGAACGGATAACGTTCACCGCGCTCCACCCAATCCATAAAGTCGGCACGAGCGCCAGGGAAGCCAATCAGCTTCCAGCCCACCATGCCCTGATTTCCACCGTGGATCGGATCGCTGAAGTAACCCTCGCGGGTGTTCTGCAGCAGGAAGGAAAAGAAGGTTTTGCTATTGAGCTGCGGGAACTGTGCCTCACCGCTCTCAAACGTGGTCAGCAGTGCGTCCTGCTGTTCGCCGGTTAGCTCAGCGAACACTTTGCCGTGCTGCTTTTTGCTCCAGCCATCGGCATCGGCCAGACCCAGACGATAAATCTGCTGCGGCACCAGCGGAGACTGATAACCCAGCTCTTTAGGCAGATCGGGATTGAACGGCCCTTGCATATACCAGTTGCTGCCGGTGGCATACGGCGTGTTCATCTGACGATCGATAAACTCCGGCACACCGGCTTCCAGTGCGCCAGGCCCGCGTTCATCATTGGGGATCAGGCGCGCCACTGCCGCAGTGATAAAAGCGAACTCTTCCGCCGTAAACCAGCTTGGCTGATAAGCGCGTGCTTGTTGAGGTGCGACGGGTTGCTCTGCTGCTCCTGCGGCCATCGGCACCACTAACGCGCCCATTGCCGAACCGCCAACGGCCATGGCTGGCGCCAGGGTGATGGTTCTCAGCAGAAAATCCCTGCGACTGTGACCATTTTTTTGTTCTGACATGACATTGCCTCATTACCACATGAATGCGGTATGAAAGTTAACTCGTTGCGTTGTATTGTTTTTTTAGTTGTGGCTTAAGGGATACAGCGTCACTGTTACCGGTAACAGTGCGCATAGTGTAACACCACAACTGTTATTAATTTAGTTTCTCGAAACAAATGCGCACAAAATACTTAACAAGTCATGGTGTCGCTTTACATCGCAGCAGCGATGCTGTCATCGTCAGATACAACCCACAACAGACAAAGCACTGTCTGACGCGGTATAAAAGAGTACACACAACAGCGGAGTGCCTATGTTTAAGTCCTATTTTCCGCGGCCAGCGCTGTTTTTCAGCTCGGCCGCGATTTGGAGTTTGATTGCGATTTTTGCCTGGTTTGGCTTTTTCAATGATTTTCCAGCACGCTGGCCTGCGCTACAGGCCGCAATGCAGCAGCCATTGCCAACCAATGCCAGCCGCTTTATTCATGCGAGCCAACTATGGTTTTATGCCTATTACTGGATCGTCGCAGCGATTTTCGCCCTTGCATGGAAGGTGATCGATAACCATCCGTGGCAGCGCTGGTCAGTGTGGGGCGCAGCATTGATCATCTTTGTCACCTGGTTTGGTGTGCAGGTCGGCGTAGCGGTCAATGCCTGGTATGGTCCATTCTATGACTTGATTCAAAAAGCCTTAACCAAAGCCGGATCGGTGCAGATTGCTGAATTTTACCGGCAGGTTCTTGCCTTTTTAGGTATCGCATTGATTGCGGTGGTGATTGGCGTGATGAACTCATTCTTTATCAGCCACTGGGTGTTCCGCTGGCGCACCGCGATGAACAATTACTACATGCATAACTGGCAGCGCCTGCGCCATGTGGAAGGTGCCGCTCAGCGTGTGCAGGAAGACACCATGCGATTTGCCAGCACGTTGGAAGATTGGGGCGTAAGTTTTATTCAGGCGATCATGACGCTGGTAGCGTTCCTGCCGGTGTTGATCACCCTGTCACATCACGTGAAAGATATCCCGCTGTTGGGCAATATCCCGTATGCGTTGGTGATTGCGGCGGTGCTGTGGTCGGTGTTTGGTACCGGACTGCTGGCAATCGTCGGGATTAAGCTGCCAGGGCTGGAGTTCCGCAATCAACGTGTGGAAGCGGCCTATCGTAAAGAGCTGGTGTATGGCGAAGACAACGCCGATCGCGCGTCACCGCCGACGGTGAATGAGCTGTTTAGCCGCGTGCGCTTTAACTATTTCCGACTCTATTTCCACTATCTCTATTTCAACATCACCCGCATTCTCTATCTGCAGGTCGATAACGTGTTTGGGCTGTTCCTGCTGTTTCCGTCGATTGTTGCCGGGACCATCACACTCGGTTTGCTCAACCAGATTACTAACGTGTTTGACCAGGTGCGCTCATCGTTCCAGTATCTGATCTCCTCCTGGTCAACACTGGTCGAACTGATGTCGATCTACAAACGTCTGCGCAGTTTCGAGCAGATTCTGTCGGATATCCCGCATCAAGAGATGATGCGCGAGTCGGCGGAGTAAGGTTGTTGTAGCGGCGTTATTTATTGCGCATCTGTCAGCGGTTATATCGCTTCAGGTGTGCGCGATAAATCGCGCCGCTACCCTTCTCATCAATCAGCTGCCATCAGCCTGCTAACACCGTAAACACCTTCTCAACCGCATACGCACCCGGATCTTTCACTCCATCCAGACTTTGTTGGTTCAGATAAGCCGAACGTCCCGCTTTGGCATTCTGCATTTTTGCCGTGGCATCCGCGCCTTGCTGAGCGGCTTTCGCCGCAGCGGCCAGTGACTCACCCGCCACTAACGCCTCCAGCGCCGGTTGCAGCGCATCCACTAACGTACGATGCCCCGGCTGCGCGCCACCGTAATGCTTCATGCGCTCCAGACCATGCATTAATGCCTGCGGCAGTGCGCTGCCCTCTTCCAGTTTTTGCCCGGCGCTGGTGAACAGAATCGACATCAGTACGCCGCTTGAACCGCCCATCACCGTCGCCAGTTGCTCACCGATCATCGCCATTAAGGTCGGCAACTCATCCAGCGGCAACTGCTTGTCACGCAGGCCGCGTTGAATCTTCTTCGCACCCGCAGCAAAGGTTGAGCCGGTATCGCCGTCGCCGACTTTGGCATCCAGCGCGTTGAGTTCGCTTTCCAGATCGATCAACGTCTGCGTCACGCGCTCGACATGTTTTGCCACTTCAGCGTTGTCGGACGGATCGAAATCCAGCACGCTGCCGACTTTTTCCGCGCTCTGCAAACTGATCGGTGCAAAATCATAGACCGGTACCCAGCCCAGCACCTGCACCGGCGCATTGAGTGCCTCAAGGAAGGGTTCCTCCAGCGCCAGCAATGACAGCGAGAAGCCTTTCATATCTAAAGCGCTGACCAGGGTTGCCGGACCGATAAGGTGGGTAACCCGCGCCGCCAGTGGCGATTGCAATACTTCGCGCGTCAACACCGCCAGCTCCAGCTGGGAGAAGCCGCCGAGGTTGTTGATCAACAGCAGCGCCTGTTTGCCGTCTGGCAGCGACTGCGCCAGCTTATCGGTCATAATACTGCTGATTTTTCGACTGTTTTGGGTATCCAGTGTCACCACGCCCGGTTCGCCGTGGATGCCCATGCCCAGCTCGCTGTGGCCCGCTTCGACACGTTCATCACGCTTTTCGCCTGGGATATGGCAGGTCGCAAACGCCAGCCCAATCGATGAGGTGGCGTCGATGGCACGCTGCGCCAGCGCTTTGACTTCATCCAGCGATTGCCCCTGCTCGGCAGCAAAACCGGCGATCTTATGCACCAGCACGGTTCCAGCGATGCCGCGCGGTTGAGGATTTTCGGGCAGCGCAATATCGTCCTGCACCATTACCAACTCGACGTTGTAGCCGAGATTTTTCGCTTTCTCCGCCGCCAGCCCGAAGTTCAATCGGTCGCCAGTGTAGTTCTTCACAATCAGCAGACAACCTGCATCGCCCGTGACATTGATGATGGCATTGAGCACCGCATCGACGCTCGGTGAGGCAAAGATATCGCCGCATACCGCCGCCGTGAGCATGCCTTTGCCGACAAAACCGGCGTGCGCCGGTTCATGGCCCGATCCGCCGCCGGAGATCAGCGCCACTTTGCTCTTATCCCAATCTGTGCGCACCACCACGCGGATCTCATCTCCGAGATCGAGACGGCTCAGGTTATGCCAGGGCGTGCTCAGCAAAACCCCTTCGATGGCTTCGTTCACCAGATCGTTTTTCTCATGCATAAAAAACTGGCTCATTGCTTCCTCTCCATTGGTGTTGTCGAGGTAAAAGGTAGCGTATATCGCGGGGCGAGCGGGGAAGGAAAGTGCGGAAATGCAAAGGGCGGCACACGCCGCCCTTGAGTTTCAGATAACTGCCGCTTACAGCGCGATGCGCAGGACGCTATCCGGGTTTTTTGGTGGCTCTTTACGGGTGCCCGGCTGCTTGATGCTAACAAACAGCGCTTTACCGTCTGCTGACAGCGCCAGGCTGTTTGGCAGGCCCGGTGCTTTCACCGTGCGCTTCACTTTATAAGAGCTGGCGTCGATGATGCTGATCTCGCCGGCTTTACGGTGCGTCACATACAGCTCGTTGCGGTCGGCATTGAACAGCACCGCCAGCGATTCTGGCACATCAATCTTATGAATCACCTGCTGAGTGCGGGAATCCAGCACCAGCACCTGAGGCTGTTTAGAGTCGCTCAGGAAGATGCGATGGCCCTGGGTATCCAGCGCGATATTCAGGAAGAAGTGGTCTTTGTCGCCATCGATTTTCTGACGTTTTTCAATCGCGTTCAGGCGCGTATTGATGGTCACCAGTTCGCCATCGGCGTTGGTTACGTACAACTTCTGTGCCGCAGAATCGATGGCCAGGCCAGTACCCATTTTACCGGTGTTCGGTACGGTGCTAACCAGCTTCAGGGTTTTGCCATCCACAACCCACACCACGCTCTGCTCACCGAGGCCGGTGACATACACGCGGTCGGTGGCCGCATCCGCAACCACTTCACGCGGCTGCAGTGGACGGACGGTTTCGCTGCGCTGACGCGCATCCAGCACCAGCGAGTTCAGTACTTTACCGCTGCTGGCATCGACCGAGGTCAGTGCCGCATCGCGTGTATTACCAAAGAACAGCGTGTTGGTTTTCTGGTTGATGGCGGCGCCAAAGGTCGGCAGATCGGTATTGATGGTCTGCTTCACCGACAGATCCTGCGGATCGAGACGATAAACGGTGCCGCCTTTGGTGCTGGCGTTTTGCGCCGTGGCGAGGAACAGCGCGTTATCGCTGTTGCTGAACGCCAGTTCGTAAGCACCTTTGGAAATCACCCGGTTCAGCGGCTGAGACTCCGCTGCCAGTACCGCAGAGGAAGATAACAGCGCCGTTGCCAGCAGCAATGGACGCAACGCCCATGTTGTTTTAATCGCTTTCATAACTTCTCCATAGCAAATCCACCGCCTCATGGCAGTGAAGTGAAAGCCCGACAATGCAACCAATTTCAGAATGACAGCCCAAGGCGAGCCGACGAAGGATGTTAGTTTTTGAGAATAGTAATCATTTAGGTAGGAAAGTAACAGAATTTTATGCAGTTACCAACGCCGCCAGGGCGCCCTAAGGCACCCTGTCAGCACAGATCGTTAATGCAGACTTATTTGATCAACTCAGCAGTCATGTGCACGCCGTTGTTGAAATTGGCTTCAGTCACTTTATAGGAAGCACCAGCTTTGTGCGCCTGAGCAGCGATTTGCGCTTCTGCACCATCCAGCGTTGAAGCACATGCGGTGACGCTTTGCGCGAAGCTGGCGAATGGCAGAGCAGAGAGAGCGATAACAGCAGCAAAAGTTTTGATAGATTTCATGGTCAATTCCTCAATGATTTTTTATCGGATAAGGCGTCATCGCCTTGTTGAGATAAATAATAGGCGTGAATTCGATCACAAAAAAGCAGAGAGATTTGCCGTAGTTATTCGATTAATTTGAACATAAAAAGCACATTTGGATTAACCTGTGTGCAAAGGGTTAAAAAACTGGGTTTTTAGAGTGGTGCAGGATTTATGTCTGCGTGGTTTGCCAGAAAAAAGAAAGGTCGCCA
Source organism: Pantoea sp. ME81 (assembly GCF_903970985.1). Lineage (NCBI taxonomy): Bacteria > Pseudomonadati > Pseudomonadota > Gammaproteobacteria > Enterobacterales > Erwiniaceae > Pantoea > Pantoea sp. ME81. The sequence goes on from NZ_CAJCKS010000032.1 coordinate 32,370, forward strand.
TCAATGGCGACCTACAGGTATGTGAGCTTTTTATAGGATCGACGCTGATGGCGACCCTGACACAGCAAGCTATTTAACCGTGATGACGAACGCGGGTGAAAATAGTGATAGCCGCGAGCAGCATCAGCACGCCGCTGGCGAGGAACACACCGCCCGCGCCGTTGAAATCAAACATCCAGCCACCGGCCGCAGCACCTGCGGTGATCGCCAACTGAATGGTCGCCACCAGCAAACCGCCGCCGGATTCCGCATCATCCGGCACCGCACGGGAGATCCACGTTGACCAGCCGGTCGGCATCGAACCGAATGCCAGGCCCCACATCGCCACGCCGGCACCGACCAGCCACGGCAGATTGCCAAAACTCACCAGCACCACCGCCGTCACACTCATTACCAGCGCCATACCGGTCAGCGTCAGCGACACGCTGCGCGTCACCAGGTAACCCGCCAGTGAGGTGCCGAAGAAGTTCGCCACGCCAAACGCCAGCAGAACCAGCGACAGCTGATTGATATTGAGCTGAGCGCTGCTTTCCAGGAACGGACGCAGATAGGTAAAGAAGGCAAAGTGACCGGTGAACATCATGATCACCGCCAGCATGCCCCAGCGCATCAAGCCGTTACGCAGCAGATCCAGCACGCCGCCGCTGCGCGCTTTATTCTCTGGTGGCATCGCAGGCAGTGTGAAGAACTGCCAGAACAGCGCCAGCATGCCCAATGCACCGGTCAGCAGGAAGATATTACGCCAGCCAATAATGCCGCCGAGGTAACTGCCCAACGGTGCGGCAATGATGGTCGCCAGCGAAATGCCGCTAAACACTATCGACAGCGCCTTTGGCACCTGATCGCTGGGTACCAGCCGCATGGTAATCACAGTGGAAAGCGTCCAGAAGCCGCCAATCGCCATGCCGAGCAGCACACGCGCCAGCAGGATCATTGGCAGATTTTCTGCAAAGGCCACCAGCAGCGCCGAGGCAATCAGCAGCAGCGTAAAGGCCAGCATCACGACGCGACGATCGAGACGACGCGTAAGGTTGCCGACCACCAGACTGGTGAGCAATGCCACCAGCGCAGTCACGGTCACCGTTTGGCCCGCTTGCCCTTCGCTCACCTGCAGCGAGTCGGCAATCGGTGTCAGCAAGCTCACTGGCAGAAATTCGGCAGTGATCAGGCCGAACACGCCAAACGCCATGGCAAACACCGCGCCCCATGCGGGTTTATCCACCGCTATACTTGTTTCGACTACTTCAGTATCCAGACTCATTTGCGATCCCCATCACAAAAATTCAGGTTGTAAGCATAGTGAGATGACGCAAGACGATCTATGATACAAAAACTTTGTTTTTTGATAATTCGTCTGGATTCGTATGAGCCGCTATGAAGATCTGACCAGTGAACTGCTGATGGGCATGCGCCTGTATGGCGTGAAATATCAGCGTATCGCCTTACATAACCCTTTTGGTTTGCAATACGATGACGCGCCGGGCAAAGCACAATTGCACTTTGTTGGACGTGGATCGTTAATGATCCGCTCAGCGTCTGGCGTGATCTATCCGTTGCAGGCAGGCGATGCGATGCTGATCCCGCACGGCAAAGCGCACGCGTTGATCTCCAGTGAAGACGCCATTTGTGAACCGATTGGCACCTTCAACAGCAAACCGATCTGTGGCAGCGTCTGTGACATCGCTGACAGCAGCGAAGGTTGCCCGGACGACAGCGATGTCATTTTATTTAGCGCCTGCATGGCGTTTGAACTCGGCGGCATGCAGCCGCTGGTACACACCATGCCGGATGTCATGCTGGTGAGTACCTTGCTGGCGCAGTACCCGGAAATCCAGCCGATTCTCGATGCGATGGAGCGTGAAACCCGCGAGCGCAAAGCCGGTTTCGCCGGGATTCTGTCCCGACTGGCGGATGTGGTGGCGGCACAGATTGTGCGCGGCTGGGTGGAAAACGGCTGCGGCAAAGGCAGTGGATTAGTGCAGGCACTGCGCGATCCGCGTCTTAGCCTGGCGATGGCAGCCATGCATCGTGAGCCGGGCGAAAACTGGACGGTGGAGCGGCTGGCACGCGAATCGGGCAGTTCACGCTCAGTGTTTGCCGCCCGTTTTCAAACGGCTACCGGCATGACGCCGCTGCGCTACCTCACTGAACTGCGCATGCGGCTGGCAGTGGAACGTATCGTCAATGAGGGCGAAGCGGTGGAAAGCGTCGCCTTCCACCTCGGATACGGCTCGCTGGCGGCGTTTAGCCGGGCGTTTAAACGCATTGTCGGCTCACCACCCGGCGCATTAAGGGCAGCGCGCGAGACGCTTTAACGAAACACGCTGATCGCTTCCACCAGGCGATTCGCCTGACGCGTCATGCGCCCGGACGCTTCGGCGCTTTCCGCCACGCGAGCGGCATTCTGGTGCGTGATATCGTCGAGATCTTCCACTGCAGTACTCACTTCACTTAACGCGATGGACTGTTCCGCCGTGGCAGAACTGATCTGGGCAATCAATGCCGTGACATTTTGCACCTGGTCGACAATATCCTGCATGGTGCGCCCGGCCGCATCAGCGTGATTGCTGCCCGACTGCACGCGACCCGCGCTGGTTTCCACCAACGTTTTGATTTCACTGGCGGCTTTGGCGCTACGCTGCGCCAGGCTGCGCACCTCGCCCGCGACCACCGCAAACCCTTTGCCCTGCTCACCGGCACGCGCCGCTTCCACCGCGGCGTTTAACGCCAGAATGTTGGTCTGGAAAGCGATGCCGTCAATCACGCTGGTAATATTGGCGATGCGCTTCGAACTGTCGGCGATCTCCGCCATCATCCCCACCATCTCCTGCATCACTTCACCGCCTTTCAGCGCGGCGTGGCTGGTATTTTCTGACAGCTTGTTTACTTCATTAGCCGTATCGGTGTTGCTTTTCACCGTGGCGGTCATTTCATTCATGGTGGCGGCGGTCTGCTGCACGTTGGCCGCCGCCTGCTCAGTGCGACGGCTCAATTCGTCGTTGCTGCGCGCTATCGCACCGCTGGCACTGAGTACATTGATCGCCTGGCCGCTCACATCATCCACCAGCCAGCGGAACATCAGGCCGAGCTGTCCGATCGCACGCAGGGTGATCCCGATTTCATCCACACGATCTAACTGATCCACCTTATGACTGGCGCCAGTGGCGACGCTCAATGCCTGGCGGCAGATACGCTCCATTGGACGGGAAATCTGCTGCTCCAGCCATAGGCTCGCCAGCAGCAATAAACCTGCCATGCCTGCGGCAAAGCCGCCCAGCGCCATCGGTGCCATCCCCAGCAGCCAGACGCCGATAACAGACAGCGGCAGTACGGCCAGCAAAGTAGAGCGAATACGCCAGCGCAGCGGCATAATTTTTAACAGTGATCCGAGACGACGCCAGCCGGTGCCAACCAGCAACCCTTTATGGAAACGGCGACCTTTGGCCCGCCCTTCGCGGAAATCACGATACAGCGCTTCTGTCTGACGGATCTCTTCGGCGGAAGGTTTGGTGCGTACCGACATGTAACCCTGCACCTTACCTTCGCGCACCACCGGAATCGCATTGGCTCGCACCCAATAGTGATCACCGTTCTTACGACGATTTTTCACCAGCGCGGTCCAGGGTTCGCCCTGTTTCAGGGTGGCCCACATGTCGGCAAACGCTTCCGGCGGCATATCCGGGTGACGCACCATGTTATGCGGTTGCCCATTGACCTCCTCCGGCTCGAAACCGCTGACCTCAATAAAGGCGTCGTTGGCATAGGTTATGTGGCTGCTGAGATCGGTGGTCGACATCAGCGTGGCGTCATCATCAAAGATAAATTCACGCTGAGTGATAGGCTGGTTGTTCCGCATGTGTGTTGTCCTTGCAAAATGCAGGCTAAAGGAAAAAATCAATTACACTTTTTTACCTTTTCGGCAGCGCAGGGAGCGGTCTTTAGCGATGAGAATTAATTTTTATCCTGAATTAAAGCCACTGTGAACAATATCCCTGTTTTTTGTAGCAGAAATTCATCGATAAAATTTTATTTAGAGTATATGAAATCAAGGTTTTGCCGAGGCGCAAGATGAGAAAGGTGCACAGCAATATGCACCTCAGCCCATCCTGCAATTAATGGCGATCAGGCCGAATACCGTATCCGTTTAACAACGCCATATAACGCGACTTGTCCAAATACCGCAGCCCTTTAATGACGACATTAAAGGCAACGCTTGAAATGTCCTCATTTAAAACTGCCACCTTACTCCCACGTTATAGCGCCACCCCTTGGCCCCGTTGCCGCTGATCTCTTTGCGGTAATCCGCCTCCGCATACAGTGACACATCTTTCTGCAACGTGGCGGTCCCGCCTGCGCCCACTTCCCACATCTGACCAAAGTGGCCGCTGGTGAAAGTGGCGCTCAATGCCGGGTTTTCCACCGAGGAGACGTTGGTGTCCGCCGTGCCGCCCCAACCTTTGTAGTAATTGGCGCGCAGGTAAGGGGTGTACTGGCGGTTGCTGTCATCCGTCCAGGTGCGATCGAGCCGTGCGCCCAAACGTCCGATGGTCTGGTTGTAATCGCCGTAACGCACCTTGTTGCCGTCTTCATCGGTAAAATCGTTCATATTCAGCTTCATGTACATCAACTGCGCCTGCGGTTCCAGTTTGTAGCCATCGCCGAGAGCAAACGGATAACCGCTCTCGAGTGAGGCGGTCCAGCCATGGCCCTTCAGCTTCGCTTCCTGTTTTTGCCGTGCGATATCGGTTTCACCACGATGCCAGTCGAACGACAGCACGCCATCCAGATAAAACCCGTTCTGACGCTGCCAGGTGCCGTAAAAGGCCAGGCTATCGCTATCGAAGGTGGTGCTGCTGTAACCGTCGGCGGCATCCGGACGGATGCGCGTGTTACCTCGGGTATAGGCTAAGCCACCGCGCAGGCTGTCTTTGTCACCGTCGAGGCGTAGCACGTTACCCCCCACCTGCACCGCGCTGTAATCCAGATCGAAGTCATAGCCGTAATCACGGAAGCGCTGGTCACTTTTGTATTTCAGGTTGGAACCGATGTAACGCAGGAACATCTCGCCGCCATCGCCTTCCGGTCGTGTCTGCTCATGACGCAACTCACCAAGACGCTTATGCAAATCGTCGATAATCGCCGAGGTGTAATAAGCAAGGCCAACCGGGGCGGAGATATAGGAAGGCACCTGCGGCACCACAGCGGGACGCGCATCGTAGCTTTGCCCGCTGCCGAACGCATCGGTAATAAAGGTCGATGGGCAGCTGGCGCCATCTTCACACACGTAATAATTCGCCAGCCGGTAATCCCAGTAATTGTTGCCACTGCCGCTGACTAAACGCTGGCTGGGATCGGTACTGCCCGGTGCGAAGGTGTAGAGCCGGTATTGCCAGGGCCCTGCGCCGAGATAACCATCTTTAAGGGCAAAACTCTCAGGGCCAGCATTACCCGCGACCTGTGCCAGTGAAATCCCCTCATTACCCTCAATGCCGCCATTGCGATTCAGATCCGTTAACGCACCGGTACTGCTGTCGGTCAGTTTGACATTCACCAGCGTGGTGCCGGTGGCATTACCCGTGACATTGAGATGGTCGGTGAACTGGTTGCTCAGCGCGCCACCTGCGTTAAGGTCAGTGATCAGATTAAGCTGGCCGCCACTGGAAGCCAGCGAACCATTGATATTCAAGGTGTTGCCCGGCGATCCCGCGCCGTTAGTCAGGTCGAGAATACCGGCGTTGTTCACCGTGAGTGAATCCGCCGTGCCCCCCGCTAACGTCGGATGCACATTGTTGCCCGCATACAGCGTTGAATTCTCATCGATATTAATGGTGCTGTGTGCCAGTTTGAGGTTGTCAGTGAGCGTCCATTGGGTATCGGCAAAATTGATGGTGCTCCAACCGCTGCCGAGGTTTACCCCTTTATTGAGATCGTCAGCGCCCAGGCTGCCACCACGTGAATCGATCTGATTAAACGTCAGCGTGTTTCCGGTTCCGCTGCCGCTGGTGAGGTGGTAGGTGGTGCCGAGATCCACCTTACTGACCTCCGCATTATTGTTATTGTCATTGCCCATGGTCAGGCTGCCGTTAAGCGATCCGCCCGTCCAGCGGAACACATCGGCCCCGCCGCCGGGGTTGATATCGCCGCGCACCTCCCCTTCGGTCAGCAGGATTTCATCATTAGCATTGCTGCCTGCCACTGCAACGGTTTGTGGATTGACGGTGATGATGTTACCGAAGTTTTCGAAGAGGGTTTTACCGCCGCGCAAATCCACCACCGGCGCCGTCAGGCTGTTGGAGGTGAACGTCCCGGTGTTGACGATAGTGCCCGCCGTGCTGGAGATCAGGGCCGATCCGCCCGCCGGATTATCGATCGTGACATCTGCGGCGGTAGTGACATTGCCGGTGGTGTTGGCGCGGATGCCGCTGCCGCCCGCGCCGGTGACATTAAATTGATAGCCGGAGCCCAGTGTTAAATCGCCGCTGGTGGTCGATCCATCCGCATTGACGATGTTCAGGCCCGTACCGCTGCCGCTGACATTGGTGGTGACCGTTGAGGCCGGATCAAACGGCACCGCAGTGCGGATCCCGTTGCCATTCGCCATGTTGAGCGTCAGGTTGCTCAGGCTAACATTGCTGAGTTCTGCGCGGTTTTCGATGCCGTTGCCGCTGCCCAGTACGTTGACCGTGGCGTCGCTGGCGCTAAGCGCGCTGGCACCGTTATCGACCAGGATGCCGTGCGCAGTGCCACGCGTGGTGATCACGGTATCGCTGCCGGTTAACGCCAGCTGTGCGCCGTCACTGATGCGCACGCCTGCCACACCGTTATCGACATTGATCACGCCGCCTTTGGCCAGCGTGCTGCCGCTGCCAGACACATCCAACCCGGTGCCGTTCGCCACATTGACCGTACCGTTATTGGTCAGCGTGCTGCCCGCGCGTGAGCGGATACCGATATTGTTGCTGCCGGTGAGGTCTACCGTGCCGTTGTTGACCAGCGTGGCACCGTTGGTGACATCAAAGCCGATGGCGTTGCTGCCTGCGCCGTTGAGATTGCCATTGCTGGTGACGGTGGTGGCCGCTGAGGTGCCATCCAGCGCGTTGCTCAGATCGGTGCGCAGATTATTGACCAGCACACCGACTGCGTTACTGCCACTGACATTAATGCTGCTGCCGCTATCAAGCGTGGTCGCGGCCCCGCCTTCAGTGCGGATCGCCGTGCTGCCCTGACCACTGGCGGTGAAACTGGCATTCGCCGTGTTCAGCGTGCTGCCACGGCCAGAAACGATCACGCCAGTGCTGTTGGCAGCACTGGCGGTGAGCGTCGCTGGGTTGCTGAAGCTCAGCCCAGCGCCATCATCAATACGGTATCCGGTGGAATTCAGCGTATTCACGTCCAGCGCGTTGGCGGCAGAGTTGATACGTGAACCACTGCCCGCCGCGTGATAAGCAATCTGATCGCTGCTGTTGAAGTTAGGCGTCGAGCCAGTCGCGAGATTCACCAATGCGCCGTTGAGCGCTTCCGCGCCTATCGCACCTGTGCCGTTAAGATTCAAGCTGCCACTGTTGAGGTTAGCAATCGCCCGGCTACCGCTGGCGCTCACGCCCCGGCTGCGGCTGGTGGTGCTGCCGCCATTAACGTCGATGTTGCCGCTGTTGTTGGCCGTGGTATTGGCCGTGCTGCCGCTGCTGTTCACCGCAATGCCGGTACCGCCATCGTTGATGCTGATGTTACCGCTGTTAGTACCGGTCGCACCGCTCTCCACGCGAATGCCAGTGGCGTTAGCGCCGCTGAAAGCAATGTTGCCAGTGTTATTGAGCTGTGCGCGATTGCGCGCCAGATAGCCAATCAATCCACTTTGCGATGAATTCAGTGCCGCAGCAGAACTTAACGTCGTGCTGGTCACCGGCGCACCGCTATTACTGCCTGCCAGCGTATGCTTTTGCCCATCGACAATCGCGCCAATCGCGTTGTTGCCGGTGAGGTTGATGGTAGTGTCATTGTCGATGGTGCCCGTTGCCCCGCCTTCAATATTCACACCAGTGGCGCCTGCACCACTGACGTTGAGCGTGGCATTGCGGGTGTTCACTTCGGTACCGCCGGTGCCGGTGCCGTTCACCGCCACAGAACCCGCGCCCGATGCGGTGAGTGACAGATCGGTGCCGTCAAAATCCGAGCCCTGCTCAACGCGGAACAGTGTCGAGTTGGTGGTGGTGACATTGAAGGGATTGTTGCCTGCTATGTTAATCCGCGCATTGGGGCCATAGGCGAAGAAAGCGATTTGATTACTGCCGTTACTGAACGTCGGTATTGCGTTAGCCGCTACTTCCACCGTGGCATTGCCGCGTGCGTGCACGCCAATCGCGCCCGTGCCGCTCAGATTCACCGGGCCGTTGACGTCTGCACTGGCCTGTCCGGTGCCCTGGCCCTCCACCCACACGCCAAAGTTGCGTGTACCGCTGGCGGGATCGGCCCCCCCGGCAACGTTAATGGTCCC
>NZ_CAJCKS010000033.1:0-40591 GCF_903970985.1 Pantoea sp. ME81
ATACCATGACTTCACTCTCCGGCTTTGAGGCGCTGTTGCATGGCAAGCAAGTGCATTGCTATGGCCTGCCATTTTATGCCGGATGGGGGTTAACCAATGATGAGCATGTCTGTGCAAGGCGCAAACGCAAGTTGGGGCTTGCGGATGTGATTTACCAGGCATTGATTGCCTATCCGACGTATATCCATCCGCTGCGTTTGGCAGCTATTAGCGCGGAAGAAGCGGCAGAGTTTTTGATTCACGCGCCGCGTGGAAGGATGGTTATTCAGAAGAGTAGGCTGGAATATTTTTCCAGACAATTACGTAAAGCCATGACCTTAATGCAAATAAAAATTAGACCCTTTAAGTAAAATAATAAAAGGTTGATAGCAATGCACAATAACGCTTTGAAAATGTTGTTGTCTGGGAAGAAATATCTGCTATTGCAGGGACCAATGGGACCTTTCTTCAATGACGTCGCCGAGTGGCTTGAATCGCTGGAGCGTGAAGCTGTTAATGTAATATTTAACGGTGGGGATCGTTTTTACTGTCGCCAGCGTAAATATCTGCCTTATCTCAAAACACCAAAAGAATTTCCTTCATGGCTGCGTGATACGCACAAAGAATATGACTTTGATACGATTCTTTGCTTTGGCGATTGCCGCCCGATGCATCAGGCTGCCAAGCGCTGGGCACAAGCGAAAGGGATTCGTTTTATCGCATTTGAAGAGGGCTATTTGCGCCCACACTTCATTACGGTAGAAGAGGGCGGGGTGAATGCGTTCTCATCCCTTCCTCGCGATCCGGATTTTTATCGCCGCCTACCAGAAATGCCAGCCATGCAGGTTGAGAAACTGAAGCCATCAGCCGCAAAGCGTATTGGCCATGCGACTTGGTATTACCTTGTGGGCTGGCGTTACCGCCATGAGTTTCATCAGTATCGCCACCATAAATCATTTTCGCCGTGGTATGAGGCGCAGTGTTGGATTAGGGCATATTGGCGTAAACAGTGGTACGGCTGGCGTCAGCGTGATGTGTTATCACATTTGCAGAATAGTCTTGATCAACGCTATTTCCTCGCTATCTTGCAGGTATATAACGACAGCCAGATTCGTAACCATAGTCCGTATGAGGATGTGCGCGACTATATCAATGATGTGATCTTCTCATTTTCAAAGAAGGCTCCGCGTAACGAGTTCTTGGTGATTAAACATCATCCAATGGATCGTGGGCACCGTTTATATGGTCCGTTAATTAATAAACTCAGCAAAGAGTACGATGTAAGTAAGCGAGTGATTTATGTGCATGATTTACCAATGCCTGATTTATTGACTCATGCTAAAGCGGCAATCACGATTAATAGTACTGCGGGGATTTCTGCGCTAATTCATAATAAACCGTTAAAGGTGATGGGAAACGCGCTTTACGATATGAAGGGATTGACCTACCAAGGGCATCTTAACCAATTCTGGACGTCTGATTTTAAGCCAGATGTGAAGCTATTTAAAAAATTCCGTGAATATTTGCTAGTGAACACACAGGTTAATATGGTTTATTATACTGCCAATCAATTTAATGAAGAAAGTAAGATACGATTGAAATCAGTAAGATTATCAATACCACCACTTGTTAAAGAGTAGTGGGCCTAATCAATAAATGGAATTGTTTCCATGGCTGTTTTTATTCGATGTTATTGTGGTTTTATTGTTGGATTTGATGTTAATTATGTTGTTTTTATTTGAGTTGATTAGTGATATGTCAGATTCACCGCTATCTAAGAAGTGACAGTTATTTATGGTTGAATTATCAATCCCTTCAAATTGAATTGCATGAGAAGTTGTATTTTGGAAAGAGCAATCGATTACGTTGATATTACTGTGATGTTTTGGTGGAGTACTATGTGACGCAACACCCTTTTGAACATTAATAAACTTACATGAAACGATATTAACATTTAAGCAAGGAGTGTTATCCCAATTTCCATAGGCTGGAAAGCCGGCATGATTATTAAAATCAATGTTTATTTCTTCATGCGAGCCATCTTGTGAAATTACAGTATTTGAAAATATACAGTTGCGAACTGTAAAGTTAAGTTGGGAATTACATTCTATCCTGTGGGAGTTCTTCCCGTTATAAAAATGAACTTGGTCAATTAATATATTTTTAGCACGACCGAAAATCATTGCACTACGACTTCCTTCAGCAATGTCACCTCTTAAGTTAATTGAAAACTTAGAGAGTACAATGTTTCCTCTTCCGTTATATCCATTACCTTCGAGAAAATCTAAATTTCCTTTTTCCCCGTTGATAAATAGCCAGTTGTTTTTTGAGTTTCTATATTCAATAATGGATGTTTGCATTCCAGAACCAATAATGGTTATATCTGAGTTGAGCTCTATATAATCTTTAACAATCAATATTCCAGGATTGAAAAAATATTTACCACTAATTGATAGGAACTTCCTTAAATCATCGGTATTATCATGATGCCCATCCATCTTAAGCCCAAGTTGTTTAAAAGATATAAAATCTTTTATTAATGGTATAATGTAATAGTGATCATTTATTTTTATACAATATTTATCATTTGAAGTTAAACGCTTTTTGACAATATAAGTCATCGCACCATCATCCTGAGCATGGTAATAACCGCTGGTTCTAATTATCATTCCATCTTTTAATTTTAATTTTTTAATCGACTCCACATCATTGCAAGATATTTCTTCAATTGGTTTATGAAAGTTTACCATTGCAGATATGGATGATTTGTAATAACTCAATGATAGAAGTGCGGATACTTTTAATAATGTTCTTCGAGTAATCATTTTTTGAATCAAGTTTGAGGTCAGAATACATCTGACCTTCAATGTTATTGTTATTTGGTTAGGTTGGCTCTTAAAATCTCAATGGCTTTTTTATCTTTATTGTTCTTAGTCTTGTTAATAAATAGATCAAATGCGTCAATAGCACTACTGATTAACCCAAGCTTTAAATATGTTTTAGTAAGTATTTTTGTTGCCTTAATATTATATTTGTTTTTACAGAATGGTTCTAAGTAGCGTAAAACGTCTTCGTGTTCATTTCGAAACGAATGTAGTTCTGCAAGCCTAATAATAGGTCGGCCTAAATAAGGTGAGATTTTATAGCAGGATTCATAATATTTCATAGCCGCAGAATGAAATCCTTTCTTATCTAAGCAAAGCGCATAAAGATAATTAATATATCCCCATCCAGGATTTTCCTTTATGAGTTTCTCTACGGTTTCAATGTAATTTTCTTTAAATTCTAACCCGCCTATTAAGTTTTCATTTATTTCTTTAAATGTTTCTGCAAATTCAGAACCATGAACTTTAGACTTGGTAATATGAGCTAAACTCTTTGATGAACCTTTTACGATCATTTCATAAAGAATATTATCAATTATGATATTCTCACTTAGCTCGCTAAGAACATTGTGTTTAAAGTTGTTTAAGATATATACTTTTGAATCTGGTATCCCATCCTTTAATTTATTAGCTGAATAATAATCAACAGGGTCACCATTATTGCTTATTACGATAACATCAGAGTTTTCTTTATAAGTCAGACTAGATAATGGAACGTTGTTTTCAGAAACTAATACTTTATTTTCCTCACTTTTGGAATACTTCATGCCCAATTGATCTTCTGGGCTGAAAGCTACAATTCGGTCAGCATTCAATTGGCTGCCAAATTTAAGAGCGGCATAGGCACCCATACTTGATCCTAATGTCCATACCTTACCCCCTTGTTTCAAATAATAGCTAATTTTTTCATCGAGAAAACTTATTAAGTTGCTATATGTAGGATATTCCGATACACCATTCTGATACCAGCTATTTGATAAATCATTTATGAAAATTTTTGTGGCTGGAATTTTATTTAATCTTTTAGAGAAAGTGAATTTTCCTTTTGGAGTGTGTCTTGCAGAAAAAATAATAAGTACATTTTTTGCATTACTGTGTTCAACTATATTGATAGACTCCATCTTTTAACTAAATTCCTTTTCTTTTGAAGACTCACGACTCTCTCTGTTTAATATTTCAAGCGGAGATGGGATGTTATAAAAAGATTGTAATGCTTCCTTAAGATGCTTGTCGTAATCATTAAAGTCTTGACTATCATCAGAAGACCTATCATTTGGGCACATTGAGTAAGGTATTGTGTCTTTACCTTTTTTGCTTTTAAGCATTCTGTAATAATCTAAAGCTATTCTTTTTCTAATGTTAAAATAGAAAAGTCTTGTTTTAGTGAAAATAGCTTTTCCAGTTATCTGAGCTACATGAGGGAAGAGAAAACCAGTACATAAAATATCATTCATGGCACGGAATTTATTACGTCTACATGCATCAAACTCATCTGGCCACATTGATTCACACAAATAGGCAACAGATTTTAATTGAGGGTAGAATGTATGCGCAAACATTTGATCGGGATACGCACCATATTGAGAAAAGATCATTCTTCTAGCATTTTTTGCTCCCCATTCAGTAGCAGAGTCGTATGTCTGGTTTACAGGAGCACTTGGTAGTTTTACTTTTGAAGTAAACATAAAGCCTAAACCAGATCCGGTAAAGAAATATTCTGGTTTAACATTTCTCAAAAGCATCATATCATCATTAAAATAGATGTAATGCTCGGATAATCCTTCGATATGATGAATCGCGCTTTCAATAACATGAGAGTTAAACGTTGGAAGATATTCTTCTTTTAAAATTTCACTATGGCTTACAATTCTAACTCTTGGGTGGTTAATATTTAACCATTGAGGGTGTTGACCATTTGTTACAATGTAAATCTTATTAACCCAGCTGGCATATTCAAAAATTGAACGTAGTGCATATTTCAATTCATCAAGGGATTTAAAGCGCGCAGTATTTGATAGCACAGATTTTTGAGCATCCTTAGGAGCATGCTGATTAAAAACCTCAATGAAATTTGGATCTTCAGAATCCACCCAAGTAAATACAATGTCAATCGGAAAACTGACTGCCAAGTTGCCGCAATCAATTATTCTATGCCCGTCTGGAATTTCTCGGATGATATTTTTTCCTTTTTATTTGAACCTAATGAAACATTTCTTTGTCCATCAGATACTGTAATTGGATATTTTTTTATCAAGGCATCCCTAAAGAAAACACCAGGCCTGAAAATTAGTTTTTTAAGTTTACCCATGACTAACTCCTAATAATATATGTCAAATTAATGGTTCTTTTCTTCACTAAGGTACTTTTCAATTGCCTCATCGATATTATCGTGGAAAGTGAAGTTCATTCCTCTTCCAATAAATATTGCTACTTCACATTGTTCACGTAAAGACTTAAGGCTATGAGATACCATCAAAATATTTGAGTGCAAACTTTTTTGTTTAAATATATCTATGCACTTTTTCTTGAATCTAGCATCACCTACGGCAGTTACCTCATCTACTAGGTAGTAGTCAAAATTAAATGCCATGCTCAAGCCGAATCCTAACCTAGACTTCATTCCTGAAGAGTAAGTTTTTATTGGCATATCAAAATATTTTCCAAGTTCGGAAAACTCTTCAACAAATGCTACTTTTTCTTTTAGTTCTTCCTGCTTGGCATATAACCGGGCGACGAACTTTACATTTTCCCGCCCTGTCAAACTGCCTTGAAAGCCACCAGAAAGTCCTACTGGCCATGAAATAGTTTTATCGGTGGTGATGGAACCGCTATCCGGACGGTCGATGCCGCCAATCATCCGAAGTAATGTTGATTTACCAGCACCATTACGACCTATAAGTGCCACACTCTTACCGCTTGGTATCTCAATATTAAGGTCTTTGAAAACATAATGGCGGCCTTGAGGCGTGCGGTATGATTTCGTTAAATTTTCTATTTTAATCATGAGGTAAGCATTGCCTCTTCACGATTGCGATATAACGCAAGGCCAGCAAATACCGTGACTAAGGTACAAATCGCGAGATAACTAAGACTCACGCCCTCACTCACATAACCCGGCATTACCGCTTCACGGCTGAGTTCAACTGCATGAACTAAAGGGTTCCACAGTAAATAAGGCCAATAATCTGTTGGTATGGAGTGCAGAGGGAACATAATGCAGGAAATAAAATAGAGTGGCTTAAGCAGTATGGGTAAAAACTTTTGGGTTTCAGCAAAGGTTCTTCCCACGACCATAAAGATTAATCCAATCCCGCAAGAAAACAGAATCAGCAATCCCCATGTCGCAACTAATTGCAGAAGGTTGGTGATTTCAAAGTATTCGCCTGCCATCCATACAACCACCATCAACAGAATATAAACGGCGGCGTAAATCACGGTTTCTAACAATGCGCGGGCAATAATGGTGTCGATTGGCTTTACCGGACGGTAATTAAACAGCCCTTGGTTAGCTTCAATCGCACCCACTGAGCGGTTTGTAATATTACTGAAAATAAAGTACGGGATAATGCCGTTCAGCAGAAATACCGGGAACGAGATGTCCGGCATGGTGCGGTGCATGATGAAACCAAATATGCCCAGCAGCACGAGTAAATGCGCAGACGGCTCAAGAATTGCCCAAAAATAGCCTAAGCGAAACTTTCCAAAACGGGTGCGTATTTCACGCAAAAACAAGGCCTTAACGGCAGCTTGCTGGACTTCGAATCCACTTCTGGCCATTGATTTAACTCATTTGAATTGGGTGGGATTTTTACACGCTACCGCCCCTGGCTTAACAGCTACCAATGCACTGGACGCAATACAGGCGGTGTAGGGGGGAGGTTTATAGTTTTTCAGACGGGGAGCTGAATTAATCAGCAGATTTTACGCAAATTCAAAAGATTAGAGCTGATGAATACGCGAAAGGCGTGATGCCATTTTGAACAATTAGATGGTTTGTCGTTGATATGGATCCATCCACTTGAACAGCTGGTCCCTGCTTGTCTGTAAGAATTTTCCCTAATTTTGACGAGGTAAGTTACAGATCATGTCGAAATAATCCTAAACGTTTTCGTCTATTAATATTTTGCAAATTATCTGTAAGGCCTATTGAACTAATCATTGCACCTGATTTAACTCAACTGACTGAATATAATGACTTTAATGCTTAAGTGCGATTCTGTTCTTGACCTTACTCTGCATCATGAAATCAACACTGCTAATCAATTCATTCACGAGACAATCGACTGTTTTTTACAAAAAGTAGTAGTTGTTACATTTGAAATGTGACGATTGCAGGTCGCCTGATTCTTCGCGATAATCACGCATAACAAATCCCTTCCTCGTCGGGCCTAACGACGCGGAGGGGATTTTTTTTACCTATATTTTAGTGGCTAACCGACTCACGGATCTAAAGAGGACAAGTTATGTATAACACCCTGGGCAATCAGTACGATAACTCCCTGGTTTCTAACGCCTTCGGTTTCATGCGCTTCCCGGTGAACTTCCAGCCTTACGACAGCGATGCTGAGTGGGTGATCACTGGTGTACCTTTCGATGCCGCAACTTCAGGTCGTCCGGGCAGCCGTTTAGGGCCGGGCGCGATTCGTCAGATCTCTACTAACCTCGCATGGGAAGGTTGCCGCTGGCCGTGGGATTTTGACCTGCGTCAGCGCCTGAACGTGGTGGATTGCGGTGACCTCGTTTACGCATTCGGTGATTCACAGGATCTCTCTGACAAACTGCAGGCTCACGCTGAGAAGTTGCTGGCAAACGGTAAGCGTATGCTGACTTTTGGGGGTGACCACTACGTTACGCTGCCGCTGTTGCGCGCCCACGCCAAACACTTCGGTAAGATGGCACTGGTGCACTTTGATGCGCACACTGATACCTACTCTAACGGTCCAACCTTCGACCACGGCACTATGTTCTTCACCGCGCCGAAAGAAGGTCTGATCGATCCGAATCATTCGGTGCAGATTGGTATCCGTACTGAGTTCGACAAGAGCCTTGGCTTCAACGTGCTGGATGCAGCACAGGTTAATGACCGCAGCGTCGATGATATTCTGGCTGAAGTGAAACGCACCGTGGGCGATCTGCCGGTGTATCTGACCTTTGATATCGACTGTCTGGATCCGGCGCACGCACCGGGCACTGGCACGCCAGTGATCGGCGGACTGACCAGCGATAAAGCTACCAAGTTGATTCGTGGCTTACAGGGTATGAACATCGTCGGGATGGATCTGGTGGAAGTGGCACCGGGTTATGACCACGCTGATTTGACTTCACTGGCGGCTGCTACGCTGGCGCTGGATATGCTGCACGTGCAGGCTGCAAATAAAGGTTAATCCAGATGAGGGCAGGGCGATGGCCTTGTCCTCAACTTAATAGTTGTTGTTGATATCGTTGCTGGCTGAACGCACTACGGCGAATCCGGCAACCGCTAATAACGTCACTGCGCTAATGATGATAATTGTCAACATAAGTGGCTCCAGTCAGAGTCTTTGAACCACGCTACATTTTATTTATGACAGAAATCTTGCTTCGCCCGCTAATTCAGAATCATCCTTCCAGGGACATTCATCGCTTCTGAGCTTTCTCATCACGTTTCTGCTTTCTCATTCTCCACGCGAATTCGTCTACTGATGTTTATCGTCCTTTCTCAACGCGCATTGATAGCAATGATGTCAATCTGTGAAGTGGGTTGGGATTTGTTTTGAGCGGCGCGGAGTGATTAAGAAAGGGTGATAGCTGATGGGGCGATCCATTGCCCTCGACGTCCCCGGTTCCTAGTAATCGTCATTCACATCTTTGGCTGCGGAACGTATCACCAGATACGCGCCGATTAGCACAATCGCGATAACGACGGCGAGAATAATCAGAATGGTCAACATAGTATGTAGTGCTCCGGTGACTCTCTCTGATATCGCCTGAAAACTAACGGTCAGTGTAGACCATGCTCACTATGACATGGCCTCGTCTGGCGAGTTCAGACCATTGTCACGCTTCTCGCATCAACGGCTCAACAACTTAACGGTGACAATTCGTTATCGGCTGCGCGTGGCTATACTTTGATGCGTACGTCATTAATCGCTTCGTTAATTACGGTTAGAGAATCTTTGGAGGTCACCATGGGCTTTCTGGATGAATTAGTAGGTTCGCTGGGGAACGGCAACGGTCAGGGCAATCAGTTGGGTCAGTTGCAGGCGATCTGGAATTGGGTGCAGGAGCAGGGCGGAATCGAAGTGCTGCTGCAGAAGTTTCAACAAGGCGGGCTTGGCGAGGTGCTGGGTTCGTGGATCGGCACTGGTGGCAATCAGCAGGTCGGCGGCGGTGAGATTCAGAATGCTTTCGGTCAGGAGGAGTTGCAGTCGCTGGCCGATAAGCTGGGCACCGATGTGAATGGTGCATCTGGCACGCTGGCGGCGCTGTTACCGCAGCTGATCGATAAGATGTCGCCGCAAGGTCAGCTGGATGAGCAGAGTCTGCACAACAACCAAATGGATTTAGGTTCGATGGTGGATGACCTGTTTAAGCGCTAGCTGTTGAAGTTGAAGAGAGGAGCGCACATGGCGCTCCTTTTTATGGCCGATTATTTGCCATCTGCCGCAATACGATCGCGGATGTGCTGTGCACGAGCTGCGGAATCCGGGTGCGAATCGAACATCGAACTCGTTTGGCCTTGCTGCATTTTCGCCAGTTTCTCGAAACTGGTGGCTAAGCCAAGTGGATTAATACCGCGCTTTTTCAGCAGGTCATAAGAGTAATCATCTGCCTGCGATTCCTGAGTCTGCGAGAACTGCGCATTGACCAGCTTCTCGCTTAGATCGCCCAACTGGGATTGCGACAGTTGACCAATCACGCCGCCAACCGAGGCCGCAGCGGTGCGTGCTGCCGTGGTGGCGTAGGCAACCTGCATCGCTTTGCGCGTATGGCCGAGCGCAACGTGGCCCATTTCATGGCCGAGCACGCCTTCCACTTCGTTGTCCGTCATCATATCCATCAAGCCGCTGTAGACGCGGATGCAGCCGTTGGCCATCGCCCACGCATTCACATCTTTGGTCAGATAGACTTTGTAGTTGGCTGGCACACCATTGATGTTATCGCCCAGCGCAGCGGCGATTTTGTTCAGGCGCTGCTGATATTCACTATTGGCAGGTGCGAGCTGGTTGTCTTTGTCCATCTGGGCACAAGACTGATCGCTTAGCTGCTTCACTTGTGAATCATTCAACGTATAAGCCTGATAGGCCTGCGCGCCGGATTGCAGTAGCGCGTTATTGTCCATTCCTTCGCAGCCGCTCAGCAGCGAAGCGATTCCCACAGCAAGAATTGTGGCGCGGATTTTCATTGAGAGGTCCTTTGCGTAACAAGGTAGATAAAACAAACACCTGAAATTGAGAACGGTGTTCAAACGCTTTGGTTATAGCGCGCATCCTGTTCACTGGCTAGCAGACAAGCCCCGAATTGCAACCGTTTACCCGCTATTTAGCACGTCGACGCATGTACTTTTGCCCCGATTTTCATGTACATTGATGTGCGACTTTTTTCTCGCTTCGCCTGATAACTGATTAATTACAATACGTTAAGCGCGGCGGAGCATTAATCCGACCTGGAGTAGAAGATGCCCTCTCGTAAAGAGCTTGCCAACGCCATTCGCGCGTTAAGTATGGATGCAGTACAGAAAGCCAAATCGGGACATCCTGGTGCCCCTATGGGCATGGCGGACATCGCCGAAGTGCTGTGGCGTGACTTCCTGAACCACAATCCGACTAACCCGCTGTGGGCAGATCGCGACCGCTTCGTGCTGTCTAACGGTCACGGCTCCATGCTGATTTATAGCCTGCTGCACCTCACCGGTTATGACCTGCCGATGAGCGAGCTGCAGAACTTCCGTCAGCTGCACTCTAAAACTCCAGGCCACCCAGAATACGGCTACACCGCTGGCGTTGAAACCACCACCGGTCCACTGGGCCAGGGTATCGCTAACGCTGTAGGCTTCGCCATCGCTGAGCGCACTTTAGCCGCACAGTTCAACCGTCCAGGCCATGACATCGTTGACCACAACACCTACGTGTTCATGGGCGACGGCTGCATGATGGAAGGTATTTCGCACGAAGTGTGCTCCATCGCCGGTACCCTGAAACTGGGTAAACTGATTGCCTTCTATGATGACAACGGCATCTCAATCGATGGTCACGTTGATGGCTGGTTCACTGACGATACCGCCGCTCGCTTCGAAGCTTACGGCTGGCACGTAGTGCGTGGCGTAGACGGTCACGATGCTGACGCTATCAAAAAAGCGGTTGAAGAAGCTAAAGCCGTATCTGACAAACCTTCACTGCTGATGTGCAAAACCATCATCGGTTTCGGTTCTCCGAACAAAGCCGGTACCCACGATTCACACGGCGCACCGCTGGGTGACGACGAAATCGCACTGACCCGCAAACAGCTGGGCTGGAACCACGCGCCGTTTGAAATTCCTTCAGACATCTACGCGCAGTGGGATGCGAAAGAAGCTGGTCAGGCGAAAGAATCCGCATGGGATAAGAAGTTCGCTGCTTATGCTGCTGCTCATCCTGAACTGGCTGCTGAGTTCACGCGTCGTACCAACAACGAGCTGCCAGCTAACTGGGAAACTGAGTCGCAGAAGTTCATCGAACAGCTGCAGGCTAACCCAGCTAAAATCGCCAGCCGTAAAGCTTCTCAGAACGCGATTGAAGCCTTCGGTAAGATCCTGCCGGAATACATGGGGGGATCGGCTGACCTGGCGCCAAGCAACCTGACTATGTGGTCTGGTTCTAAGCCAATCAACGAAGATGCAGCCGGTAACTACATCCATTACGGTGTGCGCGAATTCGGTATGACCGCGATCGCTAACGGCCTGGCGCTGCACGGTGGTTTCCTGCCGTACACCGCAACCTTCCTGATGTTCGTAGAATACGCGCGTAACGCGGCACGTATGGCTGCACTGATGAAGATTCGTCAGATCATGGTTTATACCCACGATTCAATCGGTCTGGGTGAAGATGGTCCAACGCACCAGCCGGTTGAGCAGATGGCCAGCCTGCGCGTAACACCAAACATGAGCCTGTGGCGTCCATGTGACCAGGTTGAGTCTGCGGTTGCCTGGAAATACGCTATCGAGCGCGTAGACGGCCCATCAGCTCTGATCTTCTCTCGTCAGAATCTGGCGCAGCAGGATCGTACCGCTGAGCAGCTGGCAAACGTGGCACGCGGTGGTTATGTGCTGAAAGACAGCGAAGGTACGCCAGAGCTGATCCTGATCGCCACCGGTTCAGAAGTGGAACTGGCGGTTGCCGCTTATGACAAGCTGACCAGCGAAGGCCGCAAAGTGCGCGTGGTGTCTATGCCTTCAACCGATGCCTTCGACAAGCAGGACGCGGCTTACCGTGAATCTGTACTGCCGAAAGCGGTTGCTGCGCGTGTGGCAATCGAAGCGGGTATCGCGGACTACTGGTTCAAATACACCGGCCTGAATGGCGCTATCGTCGGCATGACCACCTTCGGTGAGTCTGCTCCGGCAGAGTTGCTGTTCAAAGAGTTCGGCTTCACCGTTGAGAACGTGGTGAACACCGCGAAATCTATTCTGTAATCAGCGGTCGTCGTAAGGGCGACCCGGCAGGTTAGATGATCGCTAACGAAGGTGTGCTTTATGCGCACCTTTTTTCATTTCAGAACCCGCCTTCAACCTGAAACGCTTCAATTATTCCTGCAGTAATAATTTTTACGTGCGAAATATGTGACGTAGATCCAATAATCAGCAGCGCAATTGATCGCAATCATTCCTGTTATTCCGCGCATGCTTTATTCTAGCTGAACCGTTTCAGTTGCAATTGAGTGGCATCATTTTGCAACGTTAAGCGGGCAATAATTCCCTGTACAAAACGCAGCGAAACGCTCAAGGTATTTGGCACGTTTTTTTGGCTGTTGTTGCAGGAAGTGAGATGACCGTTCGCATAGCAATTAATGGTTTTGGTCGTATCGGACGCAATGTGCTGCGTGCGTTGTATGAAACCGGCCGCCGCGCTGAAATTACCGTGGTAGCGATCAACGAACTGGCTGAAGCCACCGGCATGGCGCATTTGCTGAAGTATGACACCAGCCATGGCCGCTTTGCCTGGGATGTGCGCCAGGAGCGCGATCAGCTGTTCGTAGGCGACGACACCATCCGCATTCTGCACCTGGCCGATATCGATGCACTGCCATGGCAGGAACTGAACGTCGATATCGTGCTCGATTGCACCGGCGTGTATGGCAGCCGCGCAGATGGCGAAGCACATCTGCAAGCGGGCGCGAAGAAGGTGTTGTTCTCCCACCCGGGCGGTAATGACCTGGATGCCACCGTAGTGTTCGGCGTTAACGAACAAGCTCTTAAACAAACTGACCGCATTGTCTCCAACGCATCTTGCACCACCAACTGTATTATTCCGGTGATCAAGTTGCTGGATGACGCCTTCGGCATTGAATCGGGCACCGTGACCACGATTCACTCGGCAATGCACGACCAACAGGTGATTGACGCCTATCACAGCGATCTGCGTCGTACCCGTGCCGCCAGCCAATCGATCATTCCGGTGGATACGCGTCTTGCTGCGGGCATTACCCGTATTTTTCCGAAATTTAATGACCGCTTTGAAGCCATCGCTGTGCGCGTGCCCACGATCAACGTGACAGCCATTGATTTGAGCGTTTCGGTACGTGAAGCCGTGAAGGCGTGTGAGGTCAATGCGTTGCTGCAAAACGCGTCAGAAGGGGCGTTTCGTGGTATAGTTGACTATACGGAATTACCGTTAGTCTCAGTAGATTTTAACCATGATCCGCACAGTGCCATAGTGGACGGCACACAAACGCGGGTCAGTGGTCATCACCTGATCAAAACCTTGGTTTGGTGTGACAACGAATGGGGCTTTGCTAACCGCATGATCGACACCACGTTAGCAATGGCCGCAAGCGGTTTCAGGTAAGACGCGGACTGCGTCTGGCAAAACTTATGAGAATCAACGAGAGGGTTCACCATGTCTGTAATTAAGATGACCGATCTGGATCTTGCTGGCAAACGCGTTCTGATCCGTGCCGATCTCAACGTACCAGTGAAAGAAGGGAAAGTGACGTCAGATGCACGTATCCGTGCTTCTCTGCCTACCATCGAAGCGGCGTTGAAACAGGGCGCGAAAGTGATGGTTACCTCTCACCTGGGTCGTCCGACCGAAGGTGAATACAACGAAGAGTTCTCGCTCCTGCCGGTTGTTAACTACCTGAAAGACAAACTGAACGGCACCACCGTTACCCTGGCGAAAGACTACCTCGACGGCGTTGAAGTCGGCGCGGGTGAGCTGGTGGTTCTGGAAAACGTGCGCTTTAACAAAGGCGAGAAGAAAGACGAAGAGACGCTGTCGAAGAAATATGCCGCCCTGTGCGACGTGTTCGTGATGGATGCCTTCGGTACTGCACACCGTGCGCAGGCTTCAACCCACGGTGTGGGCAAGTTCGCCCCTATCGCTTGTGCTGGCCCTCTGCTCTCTGCTGAGCTGGAAGCGCTGGGTAAAGTCATGAGCAACCCACAGCGTCCGCTGGTGGCGGTTGTGGGTGGTTCTAAAGTATCGACCAAATTCGACGTGCTGCAGTCTCTGGTGAAAATCGCGGATACCGTGATTGTCGGCGGCGGCATCGCTAACACCTTCGTGGCTATCGACAACAAGGTCGGTAAATCACTGTACGAGCCAGACTTCGTTGAAGCGGCGAAAAAGCTGCGTGACGAGCACGGCATTCCGGTTCCAACCGACTCTCGCGTCGGAACGGAATTCTCTGAAACTGCTCCGGCAACCGTGAAAAAGGTTTCCGAAGTGGCGGATAACGAAGAGATTATGGACTTCGGTGACGAAACCGCACAGGCGATGGCAAAACTGCTGAAAGAGGCAAAAACCATCCTGTGGAACGGTCCGGTTGGCGTGTTTGAATTCCCGAACTTCCGCAAAGGCACCGAAATCGTGGCGAACGCGATTGCAGACAGCGACGCGTTCTCTGTTGCGGGCGGCGGCGATACCCTGGCAGCGATTGATCTGTTCGGTATCGAAGACAAGATCTCCTACATCTCTACAGGCGGTGGCGCATTCCTCGAGTTCGTGGAAGGCAAAAAACTGCCCGCTGTAGCGATGCTGGAAGAGCGCGCTAAGCAGTAATTTTTGGGGGCGGCGCTTCGGCGCCGTCTGAAGGCTTGCCCATCCTGGGCAAAAAATCGACGTCCCTTTGTGGGATGAACGGTAACGAAACAGGACACAACCATGTCTAAAATTTTTGATTTCGTAAAACCCGGCGTTGTCACTGGTGATGACGTTCAGAAAGTTTTCCAAGTAGCGAAAGAAAACAAATTCGCTCTGCCAGCAGTTAACTGCGTCGGCACGGACTCCATCAACGCGGTACTGGAAGCTGCGGCCAAAGTTAAAGCGCCGGTCATCGTTCAGTTCTCCAATGGTGGTGCTGCCTTCATCGCCGGTAAAGGTTTCAAAACCGACAAGCCACAGGGTGCAGCAATCTTCGGCGCTATCGCCGGTGCGCACCATGTGCACCTGATGGCTGAACAGTATGGCGTGCCAGTGATTCTGCACACCGACCACTGTGCTAAGAAACTGCTGCCATGGATCGATGGTCTGCTGGATGCCGGTGAAGAGCACTTCAAGAAAACCGGTAAGCCGCTGTTCTCTTCTCACATGATCGATCTGTCAGAAGAATCACTGGAAGAAAACATCGAGATCTCTAGTAAGTATCTGGCGCGCATGGCGAAAATCGACATGACTCTGGAAATCGAACTGGGTTGCACCGGTGGCGAAGAAGACGGCGTGGACAACAGCCACATGGACGCTTCTGCCCTGTACACCCAGCCAGAAGACGTTGATTACGCGTACACCGAGCTGAGCAAAATCAGCCCGCGTTTCACCATCGCCGCTTCATTCGGTAACGTGCACGGCGTGTACAAGCCAGGCAACGTGAAACTGACTCCAACCATCCTGCGTGATTCTCAGGAATACGTGACCAAGAAACACAATCTGCCGCACAACGCGCTGGATTTCGTGTTCCACGGTGGTTCAGGTTCTTCTGCTGCAGAAATCGAAGAGTCAATTGGTTACGGCGTAATCAAAATGAACATCGATACCGATACCCAATGGGCGACCTGGGACGGCATCCTGCAGTACTACAAAAAGAACGAAGACTATCTGCAAGGCCAGTTGGGTAACCCAAATGGCGTGGATAGCCCGAACAAGAAATACTACGATCCACGCGTATGGCTGCGCTCTGCACAGGCTTCAATGGTTGTGCGTTTAGAGCAGGCTTTCAAAGAGCTGAACGCTGTCGACGTGCTGTAATTTTTCCTTACAGTACAAAAAAGGCCCGAAAGGGCCTTTTTTTATGCATTCGATTCGGAATAGTGAGTAAATTCAGCCCATCTTTGGCGCTTCATGCCATTTTTGTTTACCCTTGTACACGGGAGTGCCGGAGCTAATCTGGCCGTTTTTGCATTTTCCTGCGGGAAACTCAACAACAGGGCTAACAAATGGAAGACTTAAATGTCGTCGATAGCATTAACAGTGCCGGCGGCTGGCTGGTACGCAATCAGGCACTGATCCTGAGCTATGCGGTGAATATCGTTGCGGCGATCATCACCATCATTATTGGTATGTTCATTGCGCGTATCGTTTCAAATACGATCAATCGCGTGTTGCAGGCGCGTCACATCGACGCTACCGTTGCAGACTTCCTCTCTGCCCTGGTGCGCTACGGCATTATCGCTTTCACCTTGATCGCGGCGCTGGGTCGCGTGGGCGTGCAAACCGCCTCGGTGATTGCCGTACTGGGTGCCGCCGGTTTGGCCGTCGGCCTGGCACTGCAAGGCTCTCTGTCCAACCTCGCAGCGGGTGTGCTGTTGGTGACCTTCCGTCCGTTCAAAACCGGTGAGTTCGTTGATTTGGGCGTGATGGGTACCGTGCAAAACGTGCAGATTTTCTCTACCACGCTGAAAACCGTGGATGGCAAAATCGTGGTGATCCCGAACGGTAAAATCATCGCCGCCAACATCGTTAACTTCTCGCGTGAGCCGATTCGTCGTAACGAATTTATTATCGGTGTGGCCTATGATGCGGACGTTGATCAGGTGATCGAGCTGTTACGTGAAGTCGTCGAAGCCGATGAGCGTGTGCTGAAAGACATGGGGATTCAGATCGGTCTGAACGAACTGGCCGCCTCTTCACTGAACTTTGTGGTGCGCTGCTGGAGCAAAAGCGGTGACCTGCAAAACGTGTACTGGGATCTGCTGAAAAACTTCAAACGTGCACTGGACGCGAAGGGTATTGGCATTCCGTATCCGCAGATGGATGTGCATCTACACCAGGTGAAAAGTGAGCAGCAGGCTGCACAAGCCGAGTAATCACTCAGTAGCGTTGTGCTTTGAACGGTAAACTGCACAACATCATATTAAGGTCGTCATTTATGGCGACCTTATTATTTTCTCTAATGCCTGATTAAATCTTTCAATTTCCACTAATATCCTCGCGTCACTATACTGCATCGCATTACCTCGTTATTCAGGACTATCAACGTGTTATCTGTTTATTTACAAGGGCTTGCTCTTGGGGCTGCACTCATTCTGCCATTGGGCCCGCAAAACGCATTCGTGATGAACCAGGGCATTAAACGCCACTACCATTTGATGACTGCAGGATTGTGCACCCTGAGCGATATCGTGCTGATTTGCGGCGGCATCTTCGGCGGCAGTGCGCTGCTAAATCAATCCCCCATTATGCTGATGCTGATTACCTGGGCAGGCGTGGCGTTTCTGCTGTGGTACGGCTGGGGCGCACTGCGCAGCGCATGGCAGGGTGATGTGACGCTGGCCGATGATGCGGTGATGAAGCAAGGCCGCTGGCGCATTATTGCCACCATCGTCGCGGTGACCTGGCTCAACCCGCATGTCTATCTCGATACTTTCGTGGTGCTCGGTAGCCTGGGCAGTCAGTTGCCTTCTACCGCCGCGCGCCAGTGGTTCGCGTTGGGCACAGTGAGCGCATCGATTATCTGGTTCTTTGGTCTGGCGCTGTTAGCCGCATGGCTGTCACCGCGTCTGCGCACAGTGCGCGCCCAGCGCATCATCAATCTGCTGGTGGGCGGTGTGATGTGGTTTATCGCCATCCAGTTAGCGCGTCAGGGCATTGCCGCGTTCTGATGCAGATGTAAACCGTACAGTGCGGGCAGCGCGCCCGCACTGGCAATCAGCTCTAAGCGTATCTGCCGGAAACTGACATCCTGCGGCACGACGTGATGGCATAGCGAGTGATGATTGTCCTTCACTTCCACCAGTAACATCTCATCCAGCCATAACCGGTAATGTGTGGTGCAGTGCGGCGTCACTGCCTGTGCATGACCCATCTGCACCGTCTCCATCGCATGGTCGAAGTCGTTATCAAACAGCAGGGTGATTTGGCGTGCGTGTTGCTGTAGTTCCCATCGCCAGGTGACCGTCGGCTGAGCATCATCCAGTGCTGGCACCCAACAGTTGGTGTGCTGTTCCGGACGCAATTTGCCGTTGAGTAAATAATCGCGATGCCAGAGTTTTAGCGGCGTCTCCAGTGCGAACGCCAGCAGCACCTGATTTGGCGCACGGCGCGGCAGCCAGAAATCAAACTCGTCCACGCCGTAATCGCCGTCATTGATCTGCCTTGTGCGTTTGGCAACGCGCGGATTGAGGCTGTTGAACACCATCATCACGCCTGGCAAGCGCTGGCGGGTAAGTGCCACTTCAATCTCTGGCTGCTCTTCGAAGGCGATAAACAAATAGCGATCGACATCCGCCCGGTAATCAAAACTCAGGCGGTAGCTGCCCTGGTCGTTAACCGTGATTGTCTGGTTGGCGATGTACTGATCGCCGCAGGTGTTGGCCGGATTGTCACTGGTGAGCAGCGAAACCTGCAGTTTCTGCGTCTGTTTGGCACGAAGCTGCACGGATATTGCCGGTAAGCGCTCACCGGCTTTCAGTGGCAGCAGCAACGCACAGCGCGATTGCAACGACTGCCAACCGCCATCGGCGGGCAGGGCGCTGAGTTGCAGAGTGCTACTGACCTCGATCTGCGCATCGCTGACCGGGTTCGCAAGCTGCTGGCGTGGGATGTATGCCCCTTCGCGCAGCAGGCGTTGCTGCAGTTGCGTTACGTGAGCAGGCTGGGCTAACTGTGCTGGCGTGAGTTGCTGCTGCTGACAGATTGCCGCCGCACGTCCCACCACTTCACCCAGTACGCCGCAGGTGCACATCACGCGCGCGCTGCCAAAGGCCACGTGGGTGGCTGAAATTAAGCGACCGGTGAGCAGCAGATTATCCAGCGACTGACTGTATAGCGCACGGAATGGAATGGTATAGGTGCCTTTGCTGTGAAACTGGCGACAGCCATCGTGTTCGCTGTAGACGCCATCGGCCGGATGCAGGTCAATCGACCAGCCGCCGTAGGCGACGGCGTCGTAGTGATCGCGCTGTTCGATGATGTCCTGCTGGCAGAGCAGGGTGTCGCCAAGGAAGCGACGACTCTCGCGTTTGCCGGGAATTAATCCTACCCACTCAATGGTCAGGTTATCGGCATCCGGGAACTCGCCGGAGTTTTTAATGTAATCCCAAACGCCCCAAACAATTTTCCACAGCTCCCATTTGATGGTTTCGCTTTCGTGCACCGTATCGAGCCGTCCGCCCCATTCCAGCCACCACAAATCACAGCCGTTAAGATCGGAGGTCAGGCGTTTGTAACGCGGAATGGCGGTAATCTCTTTAAGCGCAAAAGAGGGCGGGACAAAGCGAACCGGCTGCGAAGTACGTTTGGTGTAGAAGTAGATTGAGTGGCCGAGTTTGTGGCCAAAATGTTCGCCTGGCGCCATCTTTTCGCCAAACTCTTCAACGCTTTCCGCACCCACGCGATGCGCTGCGCCCGCCAGATATCCCAGCACGCCATCGCCGCTGGCATCAATAAACTGGCTGGCCTTAACGTGGTAGCGGGTCTGATTGATGGCGTTGAAGGCCTGCACCGATTGCAAATGACGGTCTGATTTCTCGATATCGGTGACCACGGTATTGAGCAACAGGGTTAATCCGGGCTGCGACTGCACCAAATCCAGCAGCACCATATCGAACAGCACCGGATTGCCCTCTTTGTTGCGCCACAGGTTCTCCTCCATGATCTCGCCCATGATGCCGCCTTCGCGCGCCCAGCGGTTGTTGTTGCCCATATGCGATGTCGCCCCGTTGGCCCACAAGCGCACTTCACTCGATGCGTTGCCACCCAGAACCGGGCGATCCTGAACCAACACCACCTGTAATCCGTCACGCGCGGCGGCCAGTGCGGCACACACGCCCGCGAGCCCACCGCCCGCCACCAACAGATCGGCCTGTAATTTTTGCTCTGGGAAGTGGCGCGCATTTTGCGAAGAGAAAGTCTGCATCATTTGCTTCCTGTCATGCTGAAGCTAAGATTGGTGTTTTGAGCGCCACAGGGTGAACTATGTCTTCTCAACCCAACCAAAGCCTGATTGATGGGATTCGCTGCTTGCAGTATTTGGTTTCCAGCGATAAAGCCGTGGGCTGCCGTGAACTGGCGCGACAGATGGACATGAACAGCACACGCGTTAACCGCCTGCTGATGACCATGGCCTCGATTGGCCTGACGATTCAGGACGAACATCGCCGCTATTTGCCCGGCCCGGGGATTCATGCGCTGGCGGCGCAGGCGATTCGCGGCTCCTCGCTGTTTGCCCAGGCGCTGCCGCAACTGGAAGCACACGCGCCGCGCGACATCGTGGTGGCGCTGGGCGTGTTGTGGGAGGACCAGGTGATTTACATCTGGCACTCCGAACCGGGCGAGCGCACTAGCGCCAGTCAGGCACTGGCCGGTTTCCGCATGCTGCCAGCGTGGCAGTCGGTGATTGGTGTGTCGCTGCTGGCGACAGAGAGTGATGAGCAGTTGCGTCCACGATTTACCGACGAACAGTGGGCGCAGATGGCGCCGTTGCTGGCGCGCAAGCGTGATGCAAACCACTTGATCTGGCACCGTGATGACGGCGAAATCAGCATGGCGCAGCCAATCAATAACAACCGCGCAGCGCTGGCGTTTGCCAAAATCTGGCAGGCAGACGATGCGCATCTGCAGCAGCGGGTGACGCAGTTGCAGTCGCTGGCGCAAGTGCTGATCAGTGCGCGCTGACATGCTCGATTTTCCCGACCACGAACAGATAGCTGCAAATGCCTATCGCGGCCAGCACGGCAATAAAGCCGAGTGCTGGCGCGAAATTGTCGCCATCGATCAACGCGCCAATGGTAATCGGCACCACAATAGCGGAAAGCGCGCCGGTGAAATTGAATACGCCGCCCGCTAAGCCAATCAGATGGCGAGGTGCCAGTGCGGTGACAAACACCCAGGTGATGGTCGCGAGGCCGTTGCCAAAAAACGCCAGCGACATAAACAGCACGATGAGCGTGGCGTCGTCGGTGTAATTGGCGCCAAGAATAAACAGCGTCAGGAACAGGCCAAGGATCACCGGCAATTTACGCGCCACGCTGGGCGACACGCCTCTCCGTATCATGCGATCCGAAGCGAAACCTGCCAGCAGTACGCCACAGAAAGCGGCGAAGTAGGGAACGGAAGCCACATAGCCGCTTTTAATGAAGCCCATATGGCGATACTCCACCAGATAGGTCGGGAACCAGGTGAGGAAGAACCAAAAGGTGGCGGAGATGGTGAACTGGCCGATATAGATACCCACCAGTTTGCGGCTGCGGAACATTTGTGCCAGATCGGCCCAGCGGGCCTTCGGCTGCAGCGTGTGCTGACGGCTCTCGAGTAAGGCACCGTTGCTGCGCAGGTAGTTTAATTCGGCTTCTGACACGCCTTTATGCTCATGTGGCTCACGGTAAAGCAGATACCACACCAGCGCCCAGATCATCCCGGCCACACCGGTGATCAGAAACAGTCCGCGCCAGCCAAAGGCATCCTGCACGTGAAACAGAAGTGGCGTCATGCAGGCGAGTCCAACGAACTGGGCCGAGGAGTAAATGCCGATGGCGCTGGCACGCTCCTGTTCCGGGAACCAACTGGATATTACGCGGTTATTCGAAGGCATCACCGGCGCTTCAAAAGCACCAACGCCCAGGCGCAGGCCAAACAGCGTACCGAAGCTGTTGGCGAGCGCGTGCAGAGCGGTGATCAATGACCAGGCAAACAGTCCTACGCCATACACCAGTCGCGCGCCGAGACGATCAATCAGAAAACCTCCGGGGATCTGCAGCGCCGCATAGATCCAGCCAAATGCTGAGAAGATCAACCCCATCTCCATTGGCGTAAAGCGCAGTTCACCGGCCATTTGCGTGGCGGCCACAGAGAGATTGGTACGATCCATGTAGTTGATGATGATGTTGATAAACACCAGACCCAGCATCAGGAATCGCGTCCGTCCGGCGCGGACAGCAATGGCGCTTTGGTTAATTGGCTGCTCTGTCATACCACAACTCCCCATAAGGCTAGAATTGTTTCTTTAATAGAAACACTAAGGCAAAATTTCCGCGAATCCGTTTACCTGGTTTTGCGATCGCGGATACGTTAATGCCGTCGTTATCCGAACTTTTTGGTGATTTCAAACTCAGACCATCACGCATAGTAATGTGTTTTAGGTTTAGCCATAGTGGCGACCTGTAAATTGAACCTTCAAGGAGGACTTTCGTGAAACTGAAAGCACTGGCGCTGGCCGCCGTAATGAGCACGGGCGTAATGTCAGCGATGGTACAAGCGGGTGAAGTCCCGAATGGCCCGCATGTCGTGACCTCAGGTCAGGCAAGCGTTGATGCCCGTCCGGATATCGCGACACTCTCCATCGTGGTGAATGTTTCTTCGAAAGATGCGGCAGATGCGAAAAAACAAGCTGATGACCGCGTGGCGCAATATTTCGATTTCCTGCAAAAGAACGGTATCGAAAAGAAAGATATTGATGCGGCAAACCTGAGCACGCAACCCGAGTATGACTACACCAAAGAAGGGAAGTCCGTACTGAAAGGTTATCGTGCGGTGCGTCAGGTGCAGGTGACCTTGCGTCAGCTGGATAAACTGAATGAGTTGCTGGACGGCGCGCTGAAATCCGGCCTGAATGAAATCCGTTCAGTAGAGCTGGGTGTAGCGAATGCCGATGCCTATAAAGATCAGGCACGCAAAGCGGCGATTGCTAACGCCACTCAGCAGGCCGGTGCGCTGGCAGAAGGCTTTAATGCGAAATTAGGCCCGGTATACAGCATCCGCTATCACGTGGCGAACTATCAGCCAATGCCAATGGCGCGCATGTACAAAGCGGCTGCTGCCCCTGCGGATACCACCGCGCAGCAGACCTATGAGCAGCAGAGCATTCACTTTGACGATCAGGTCGATGTCGTGTTCGAGATTAAGCCGAATACAGCTCAGTAATCTGATGTGTTGAATCATAGCGGCGTGATTTATGGCGCTGAACGGCAGCAATACTGTTGTCCATTCATGCGATAAACTGCGCCGCTATGCTCATCGGTAATTGGGATTAGGCTGTCGCCGTATCCTGACGCAATACGCGATGACCGTGCGCGATTAACGCATCCGTCACGCTGCGCATTAAGCGGCTCTCTGGCGCAAATCGGTGCCAGTAAAGCATGCGACGCTGATAAAGACCCGGCGTCAAATCCACCAAATCCCCTTGTGCCAGTTCACGCTCAATCTGTAAGTGCGGAATCATACAGCACACCGAACCCTGACGCGCCAGCTGCACGAAGGCTTCCGACGAGTTAACGATGTGGCACGGTACGCTACCCGGGGACAGATCAAAGTTCTGCTGTAAAAACGCCTGATGCATATCATCGAGATGGTCAAACGCCACCGCAGGGGCTTTCAACAAAGCCGAACGCGTGACGCCATTCGGGAAGTAGCGCGCAGCAAAATCTGGCGAGGCGCAGAACAGATAATCCAGTGCACCCAATTGATCCACCAGACAGCTTGGCAGCGGCTGCGGTTGAATACTGACAGCACCAACCACTTCACCACGACGCAGGCGTTCCTGAGTGCGGGTTTCATCTTCGACCTGCAGATTCAGGCGCACCGGTGAATCGGCCAGCACATCTTTCAGCGCAGGAAGCAGCCAGGTCGCCAGACTGTCGGCGTTGACCGCCAGTGACAGCAGCAATGGCGTGGTGCCGCCGTTGTCATCACCCAGCCACTCTTCTTCCAGCAACTCGACTTGATGTAACAGTGCCAGCAGTTTTTGTCCTTGTTCGGTCGGACGCGGCGGCACGGTACGCACCAGCAGCGGCTGACCAAATAAATTTTCCAGCTGTTTAATGCGCTGTGACACCGCAGACTGCGTGATGCAGAGTTTTTGGGCCGCACGCTCAAAACCGCGCTCGCGAATCACAGCATCCAGCGCCTGAAGCGTTCGATAATCCGGGCGTTTCATTGTTGTTCTCTCTCGTTCAGGATGGAAAGTACTATGCCACAAAACTGTCATATTGTGCTGCGGCGGATTTTTGCGGGCTGGCTTCCAAAGGCTTAAATCGATGCGTTAACAGCCGCGCATTTTCACGACGCCTTGTTTTATACTACGCGCACTTCGATGTCGCACAGGTTTTAAACATACCATGACCCAGGATGAACTGAAAAAAGCGGTTGGTTGGGCAGCACTGCAATACGTGCAACCCGGCACCATTGTTGGCGTTGGCACCGGTTCAACAGCGGCGCATTTTATTGATGCGCTCGGCACCATGAAAGATCAAATTGAAGGCGCGGTCTCCAGTTCGGAAGCCTCGACGGAAAAACTCAAAGCCCTGGGGATTCCGGTTTTTGATTTGAATAATGTGGATGAGCTGTCGGTGTACGTTGACGGCGCGGACGAAATCAATCCACAGATGCAGATGATCAAAGGCGGCGGCGCAGCGCTGACGCGTGAGAAAATTGTCGCAGCGGTGGCGAAGAAGTTCATCTGCATTGCAGATGCCTCCAAAGAGGTGGATATCCTGGGTAACTTCCCGCTGCCGGTGGAAGTGATTCCGATGGCGCGTGCATTTGTCGCGCGTGAACTGGTGAAGCTGGGGGGCCAGCCGGAGTATCGTCAGAACGTGGTGACCGACAACGGCAACATTATTCTCGACGTGCATAATCTGCGTATTCTCGACCCGATTGCATTGGAAAAAACCATCAATGCACTGCCGGGCGTGGTCACCGTGGGCTTGTTTGCTGCGCGTGGTGCTGATGTGGCGTTGATCGGCACGGCAGAGGGTGTGAAAACCATCACTTATTGATCTGATAGCGTACTCACCGGCGCGAGTGCTGCGCCGGTTATTTCCATCTGCAAAACATCTTTTCTTGCTGGGGTGAAATTTGGTGACTTATGTCACAAAAGATTCATCAACAGCAGGTTCGTACTTCGGCGCACTCGCATCCCACGATTTTGTACGGCTTTGTGCTGCCTCAACGTGGGCGCGTGCTGGCGGTCAGGCAATCGTTTGTATTGCCGCGCTCGAAATTTTTGATATTTTGGCAGAAGGCTACCTTATGGTAGTCCTCGTTGAATTCTGAATAGGGTCGGGAAATGGCAAAGGTATCACTGGAAAAAGACAAGATTAAGTTCCTGCTGGTGGAAGGCGTTCACCAGAGTGCACTGGATAATCTGCGTGCTGCGGGTTACACCAACATCGAATTCCACATAGGGGCACTGGATGCGGAGTCGCTGAAGTCCTCCATCCGCGATGCGCACTTCATTGGTATCCGTTCCCGTACCCAACTGACTGAAGAGATCTTTGCGGCGGCTGAGAAGCTGGTCGCAGTGGGCTGTTTCTGTATCGGTACTAACCAGGTTGACCTGAATGCGGCCGCAAAACGCGGTGTGCCGGTCTTCAATGCGCCATTCTCTAACACCCGTTCAGTGGCTGAGCTGGTGATTGGTGAAATGCTGCTGATGCTGCGCGGGATCCCTGAAGCGAACGCCAAAGCTCATCGTGGTATCTGGAACAAAGTGGCTAACGGCTCGTTCGAAGCGCGCGGTAAGAAACTGGGCATCATTGGCTACGGCCATATCGGTATGCAGCTGGGCGTACTGGCAGAAGGCCTGGGCATGCACGTGTTCTTCTACGATATCGAAACCAAACTGCCG
Organism: Pantoea sp. ME81; assembly: GCF_903970985.1. Taxonomy (NCBI): domain Bacteria; kingdom Pseudomonadati; phylum Pseudomonadota; class Gammaproteobacteria; order Enterobacterales; family Erwiniaceae; genus Pantoea; species Pantoea sp. ME81. The sequence goes on from NZ_CAJCKS010000033.1 coordinate 26,097, forward strand.
CTGGGTAATGCGACACAGGTTCGCCACCTGTCCGATTTGCTGAATATGAGCGACGTGGTCAGCCTGCACGTACCAGAAAATGCTTCAACGCAAAACATGATTGGCGCTGAAGAGCTGGCGCTGATGAAGCCGGGCGCACTGTTGATCAACGCCGCACGCGGCACCGTGATTGATATTCCAGCCCTGTGCAACGCCCTGGCGAATAAGCATCTGTCCGGCGCGGCCATCGACGTCTTCCCGGTTGAACCAGCGACCAACAGCGATCCGTTCAACTCACCGCTGTGCGAGTTTGATAACGTGATCCTGACGCCACATATCGGGGGCTCGACTCAGGAAGCGCAGGAAAACATCGGCCTGGAAGTGTCGGGCAAGCTGGCGAAATACTCTGACAACGGTTCTACGCTGTCTGCGGTTAACTTCCCGGAAGTGTCTCTGCCGATGCACGCTGCTAGCGTCAGCCGCCTGCTGCACATCCATGAGAACCGTCCTGGCGTGCTGACCGCGATTAACCAGATCTTTGCCGAGCAGGGCATCAACATCGCCGCTCAGTATCTGCAGACCTCGCCGGTAATGGGTTATGTGGTTATCGATATCGATGCAGAAGAAGATGTGGCGGAAAAAGCGCTGCAGCTGATGAAAGCGATTCCGGGCACCATTCGCGCCCGTCTGCTGTACTGATGATTCAGGGCACCATGCGTGCCCGTTCATCTTGCTGATTGCTCAGGGCGCCACATCGTTTGGCGCCCTTTGTTTTATCGTTCGGCGCTATCCCACTGCCACAGCTTTGACGGCGTCAAAATAGCAGGCAAGGGGACATCCCATGCCGCGACTGGCAATGCCTCAACACGCTGGCAATCGTGCGCAATGCCCATCGGTAAAAAGCCATGCTGCTGCCAGTGCTGCAGGGTGCGATCGTAAAAACCTCCCCCCATGCCCAATCGCTGCCCCTGGTGGTCAAATGCCACTAATGGCACCAGCATCACATCCAACTGATCGAGTGTGGCCATCTGCGTGATATCCAGCGGCGGTTCCGGGATGCGCAATTTGTTCGGGGTCAGTGAGGTCTCAGGTGTATAACGCAGGAACAGTAGATGGCCGGGAGCGAAAGGATGCAGTACCGGCAAATAAACCTGCTTTTTCTGCTGCCACAGCTTGGCAATCAGCGGGCGGGTGTTGATTTCGCCATCGACAGATAAAAACAGCGCGATGCGTTGGGCATTAGCGATAGGCGCAAAGTTGATAGCGTGCTCGGCGAGCAGATCGGCAGCTTGTTCCTGCTGTTCAGGCGTAAGGTTGCGACGCAGATGGCGCACATGCTGACGAATGTCCTGGCGATCAAGTAGGGAAGGTGCGGTCATGATGCCCCCCGGCAGAGTCGGCTATTTGGCCAACTATATCATGCGAAGCGGGAGATTCGCGTCATACTTCAGGTACAGGGGGGTTAACTGCGCTCATGCACCCCAATCACTCAATTTGTTAAGCTGATTGGGATTCATTTGCTTGCCGCCTTGATGAAACATGAGTCTCTGGCGAAGGGGACGAAAGAGGAGATCTCCGAGATGCCGCCGCAGGCTGTAACCCTTGAACCCTTGGTTCAAGGTGAATATGCCGTCGCAACCATCAGGCTTCTCGGACGGACCGAGCATGCTCACAGGTTACGGAGCGTCACATTCTGTTGGTATGAAATATCGGCTCAGGGGACTGGCCCGCTTGCAAACATCTCAGAGAAAATTGACTTCACCGTCACTCTAACACGAGTACCATGAAGTGTTATTCGAATTTAGGTCCCTGGCGATCAGTTATGCGACCTTGCTCAACTAATGCTTGTTCAATGGTCTGCTGCAGCATGCGGATACGTTGTTCCATGTTTGCTGCATAGTCGCGCGTCTTGCCTTTTTCCTGTGCCAGCTCGTGGCAGATATTTAAGGCGGCGATGAACACCAGTTGCTCTGTATTGGTGACTCTAGTGCGAACTTTTAAATCTTGCAACCGTTGATTGAGATCCTCAGCAGCCAGATTCAGCGCATCTTGCTGTTCGGGAGGACAATTTACTCTCAATGAACGACCAAAAATCTGAATATCTACCGGTTGTGCAGACATGCCACCATCCTGACTGATTACTCTGTTCGCATCTCCCTTACCTGTCAATGGGTTGGGAGGTGCGCAACTATATAGAGCCGCGATATAAGTTACAACCCCTTTTCTGGAAACCCTGAGGCACCTGGTGGTAGCATAACACGAACTTATTCTGCCAACGACGACCAAAGCCTATGTCTTTACAGAACGAAACTCCTGGTTACAACGCGCTAGCCGCAGCCCTTTCTCAGCAGGGCGTGGGCATGACGCCAGCCGAAATGCACGGATTGCTGTCCGGCATTTTGTGTGGTGGCAACAAAGACACCCGCTGGAAAACCATGGTCCATGACCTCACCAACGAAGGCATGGCGTTTTCACAAAGCCTGTCACAGCCGCTGCAGGCGCTGCATGAAAATCTGAGCAATACGCTGGAAGACGAGGGTTTCATGTTCCAGCTGATGCTGCCGGAAGATGATGATATCACCGTCTTCGATCGCGCGGATGCGCTCGCGGGCTGGGTCAATCATTTCCTGCTCGGCTTAGGCGTTACGCAGCCGAAGCTGGATAAAGTCACTGGCGAAACCGGCGAAGCGATTGATGATTTGCGCACCATCGCGCAGCTCGGTTACGACGAAGATGAAGATCAGGAAGAGCTGGAGCAGTCGCTGGAAGAAGTGATTGAGTATGTGCGCGTGGCGGCCTTGCTTTGCCATGACACATTCACTCGTCAGCACACACCAACTGCGCCGGAAGTGCAAAAGCCAACGTTACACTAAGTGCGTGATTGCGGGCGCGTGGTGCCCGTTTCAACAGGGAGTGCAAACATGATTACACTGGATACTTTCCAGCAACGTCGTCAGGCGCTGATTGCCCGTATGGCACCTGGCAGCGCCGCTTTGATTTTCGCTGCACCTGAAGTGACCCGCAGCAACGACACGGAATACAACTTCCGCCAAAACAGCGACTTCTGGTATTTCACCGGGTTCAATGAACCGCAGGCGCTGCTAGTGCTGATCAAAAGTGATGACAAGCATAACCACAGCGTGCTGTTCAATCGTGTTCGCGACCTTACCGCTGAGATCTGGTTTGGCCGCCGTCTCGGGCAAGATGCCGCACCCGCTAAGCTTGGCGTTGACCGCGCTTTACCGTGGGATGACATCGGTGAGCAATTGCATCAGCTGCTCAACGGGCTTGATGTGGTGTATCACGCTCAGGGTGAGTACGCAGAAGCTGACCAACGGGTGTTCAGCGCGTTGGAAAAACTGCGTCGCGGCTTCCGTCAGAATCTCAGCGCGCCTGCCACTGTCACCGACTGGCGTCCGTGGGTGCACGATATGCGCCTGTTCAAAAGCGAAGCTGAGATTGAAATCCTGCGCCGTGCGGGAAAAATCAGTGCGCTGGCGCATACTCGTGCGATGCAAGCCTGCCGTCCGGGGATGTTTGAGTATCAGCTCGAAGGCGAAATTCACCATGAATTCAATCGCCACGGCGCACGTTTCCCTTCTTACAACACCATTGTGGGATCGGGTGAGAACGGCTGCATCCTGCATTACACCGAAAACGAAAGTGAAATGCGCGATGGTGATTTGGTGCTGATTGATGCGGGTTGTGAATTCCAGGGTTATGCCGGGGACATCACCCGCACCTTCCCGGTTAATGGCAAATTCACGCAACCTCAGCGCGAGATTTACGACATCGTGCTGGCCTCGCTGTACAAAGCGCTGTCGATGTTCCGCCCTGGCATCAGCATCCACGACGTCAATGACGAAGTGGTGCACATCATGATCACCGGTCTGGTCGATCTCGGTATTCTGGAAGGCAATATCGATACGCTGTTCGAAGAGCAGGCGCACCGCCCGTTCTTCATGCACGGCTTGAGTCACTGGCTGGGGCTGGATGTGCATGACGTCGGCCATTACGGTACACCAAGCCGTGACCGCATTCTCGAACCGGGCATGGTGCTGACCATTGAACCTGGCCTGTACATTGCGCCGGATGCGAAAGTCCCACCGCAGTATCGCGGTATCGGTATCCGTATCGAAGATGACATCGTGATCACCGCTGACGGCAACGAAAACCTGACCGACAGCGTCGTGAAAGATGCTGATGCGATTGAAGCCTTGATGGCAGCGGCACGCCACGCATGAGCATTTTGATTGCAGGCGGCGGCATGACGGGTGCAACCCTGGCGCTGGCGATTTCGCATCTGACGCAGGGCCAACTGCCCGTCACGCTGGTCGAGCGCAGTCTGCCGGATAGCCGCAAACATCCTGGCTTTGATGGCCGGGCGATTGCGTTAGCGGCGGGCACCTGTCAGCAACTGGCGGATATCGATGTGTGGCGCTCGCTCGCAGATTGCGGTACGCCGATCACGGATATCCACGTCTCCGACCGTGGCCACACCGGCTTTGTGCAGCTAAAGGCGGAGGATTACCAGGTCCCGGCGCTGGGGCAGGTGGTTGAGCTGTTTGATGTGGGCCAGCGCCTGTTTCAGCGTCTGAAAAGTGCGCCAGGTGTAACGCTGCGCTGTCCGGATTACGTCACGGCGGTGGAGCGCACAGCAGAGTCGGTCACCGTGACCCTCAACAGCGGCGAGCGGTTAGAGGGCGCGTTGCTGGTGGCTGCCGATGGCTCACGTTCGTCACTCGCGGCGTCCTGTGGCATCACCTGGCAGCGGGACGATTACCAGCAGCTGGCGGTGATCGCCAACATCACCACGCAGCAACCGCATCAGGGGCGTGCTTTTGAACGCTTCACCGAGCACGGTCCGCTGGCGCTGTTACCGATGTCTGGCAATCGCATGTCGCTGGTGTGGTGCCATCCCGTCGAGGCAGAAGCGATAGTTAAACAGTGGGATGATGCGACCTTCCTGCACGAGCTTCAAAAAGCGTTTGGCTGGCGCTTAGGGCGTTTCACCCATGCCGGCCAGCGCGAAGTGTATCCGCTGGGGCTGCAAACCGCAGAGCGTCAGGTGGCGCATCGCCTGGCGTTGATGGGCAACGCGGCGCAAACGCTGCATCCTATTGCGGGCCAGGGTTTTAACCTGGGCCTGCGCGATGTGATGTCGCTGGCGGAAACGCTGGCAGGCGCGCATCGTCAGCAGCAGGATGTTGGCAGCTATGGCGTTTTGCAGCACTTCGCTGCACGCCGTCAACCGGATCGCGCCGCGACAATCGGCGTGACCGATGGTCTGGTGCGGCTGTTTGCCAATCGTTATGCGCCCTTAGTGGCGGGAAGAAATCTTGGGCTGGTGGCAATGGACCATCTGCCATGGCTGCGAAACCCACTTGCCGCGCGCACGCTCGGCTGGGTGAAGCGTTGAGCATGAATTAAGGGGCAGCAATGCAAACTTTTGATGTGGCTATTGCCGGTGGCGGTATGGTAGGTCTGGCCGTCGCCTGCGGATTACAGGGCAGCGGCCTGCGCGTTGCCGTGCTGGAGAAAGCACCTGAGCCACAATTTGATCCAGCGAGCGCCGCATCGATTCGCGTCTCGGCGATCAACGCTGCCAGCGAACGTCTGCTGCAAAAGCTGGATGTCTGGTCCAGCATCCTGGCGTTGCGCGCCAGTGCCTATCACGGCATGGAAGTGTGGGATCAAGACAGCTTTGGTTCCATCAGCTTTGATGATGAGCAGCAAGGCTTATCCCATCTCGGCCATATTATTGAAAACGAAGTGATTCACAGCGCACTGTGGCAGCGCGCCAGTCAGTGCAGCGATATCACCTTATTTGCCCCTGCGCAGTTGCAGCAGGTGGCCTTTGGCGACAACGAAGCCTTTGTCACTTTGCAGGACGGCAGCATGATGAGTGCGCGCCTGCTGATTGCCGCTGATGGCGCAAACTCCTGGCTGCGCGACAAAGCTGATATCCCGATTACCTTCTGGGATTACGATCATCACGCGCTGGTCGCCAATATCCGCACCGATATGCCGCACGATGCGATTGCGCGTCAGGTGTTCCATGGCGACGGCATTCTGGCGTTCCTGCCCATGCAAGACCCGCACCTGTGCTCTATCGTCTGGTCGCTCTCACCGCAGGAAGCGGCCCGCGTGCAGTCGATGCCAGAAGCGTTATTCAACCAGCATTTGTCGGTCGCCTTCGATATGCGCCTCGGCTTGTGCCATGTTGAAAGCGAGCGCAAAACCTTCCCACTGATGGCGCGCTATGCCCGTAACTTTGCCGCGCACCGACTGGCACTGGTGGGCGATGCCGCGCACACCATTCATCCGCTGGCCGGACAGGGCGTTAATCTTGGCTTCATGGATGCCGCAGAACTGATCGGTGAAATTCGTCGCCTGCATCAGGAAGGCAAAGATATCGGACAGCACCTGTATCTGCGTCGTTATGAGCGCAGCCGCAAGCACAGTGCAGCAATGATGCTGGCGGGTATGCAGGGATTCCGTGAGCTGTTTGCCGGCACCCATCCGGCGAAAAAACTGCTGCGGGATGTGGGATTGAAACTGGCTGACACATTGCCGGGCGTCAAACCGATGATGCTGAAGCAGGCCATGGGGCTAAATGATATGCCCAGTTGGATTCGTTAAATTCTCTTTAAATGGCGCCGATTCAGGCGCCATTTTTTTGCATGAATCACTGTCTCGTCATACCAAAAGCCGCTCCTAAAGTGACAGTTACGTCTGCACTGGGACGTTGCAGGCTGTGTTTGGACAAGCGCAATTTAATTAGCTTTTTCACCCTATGCACTGCTCTGGTGCGCCTCTGCACTCAAATTGCGCCTCGTTTGATTTATTCTAATTTTACTCGCCAATTCGCATTACTTTAACTAATGAAGGTGTCGCGGGGTCGCCGGACCTATTTCCCGTACTGAGGCGTGTGTTCCATTATCAGGCTGTGTTTATCGTTATTAATTGTATTTTATGCGCGGTTAATCACAAAAATGCAGTGAATTGTGCTGCTGTGGGTTTGGTGCGTGCTGAAGGGGGGTACTGTTTCGCCCTCGTTTTCCTTATGGTTAATCGCCGCATTCGGTGGTAACTTCAGCACAAAGAGAACGTTTGCGTCAGCCTGTACAGGCGGCGCAGGCGCGTCACACTCACTTGTTTTCACAGGATGGTTATGACTCAGCAAACGCCTCTATTCGAACAGCATCAGGCATGCGGTGCGCGCATGGTGGACTTCCATGGCTGGATGATGCCACTGCATTACGGCTCGCAAATGGATGAGCATCATGTGGTGCGCAACGATGCCGGTATGTTTGATGTTTCCCACATGACCATCGTCGATCTGCACGGTGTCCGCACCCGTGAATTCCTGCGTTATCTGCTGGCCAACGATGTCGCCAAACTGACGCAACCCGGCAAAGCCCTCTACACCGGCATGCTGAATGCTTCGGCTGGCGTCATTGATGATTTGATTGTTTACTTTATGACCGAAGACTTTTTCCGCTTAGTGGTGAACTCCGCGACGCGTGAGAAGGATTTGGCGTGGATCAAACAGCACGCTCAGCCGTTTGGTGTCGAACTCACCGAGCGTGACGACCTGGCGCTGATTGCCGTACAAGGCCCGCAAGCGCAGCAGAAAGCACAGACGTTGTTTACTGCGGCGCAGCGTGAAGCGGTGGCAGGTATGAAACCGTTCTTTGGTGTGCAAAGCGAAAGCCTGTTCATCGCCACCACCGGTTATACCGGTGAAGCCGGTTATGAAATTGCGATGCCGAACAGTGAAGCGGCCGATTTCTGGCAGAAACTGCTGGCAGCAGACGTCAAACCGGCTGGCCTGGGTGCGCGTGACACGCTGCGCCTGGAAGCAGGGATGAATCTCTACGGTCAGGAAATGGATGAAGGTGTTTCACCGCTGGCGGCCAATATGGGTTGGACGGTGAGCTGGGAACCTGCCGATCGCGATTTCATCGGTCGCGAGGCGCTAGAAGCGCAACGTGAACATGGCACTGAAAAGCTGGTGGGTTTGATCATGACCGAAAAAGGGGTGCTACGAAACGGCTTGCCGGTGCGTTTCACCGATGAACAAGGTCAGCCACAGCAGGGTATTATTACCAGTGGTTCCTTCTCCCCGACGCTGGGTTACAGCATCGCGCTGGCACGTGTGCCAGCGGGCATTGGTGAGCAAGCGATTGTAGAGATCCGCAATCGTGAAATGCCGGTGAAAGTCACCAAACCGATTTTTGTTCGCGCCGGCAAGCCGGTCGCTCAGTAATTTTTCAGGAGAAATGGCGATGAGCAATGTGCCTAATGAATTGAAATACCGCGATAGTCACGAGTGGGTGCGTAAAGAAGCCGATGGCACCTTCACCGTGGGTATCACCGAACACGCGCAGGAACTGCTGGGCGATATGGTGTTTGTGGATCTGCCTGATGTGGGCGCCACTTTCGCTGCCGGTGATGACTGTGCCGTCGCGGAGTCGGTGAAAGCCGCCTCAGACATCTATGCCCCACTGAGCGGTGAAATCGTTGCCGTGAACGAAGAGCTGGCCGACGCACCGGAGCTGGTCAACAGCGAACCGTACGCCGCAGGCTGGTTATTCCGTATTAAAGCCAGCGACGTTTCAGAACTTGATTCGATGCTCGACGCCGATGCCTATAAAGGCGCTATCGACGAGTAACCGGTAGTCATCGGAGGTGCTGCATTGCAGCGCCTTCTTTTTTATCTGCCTGATTTAATGCCATTTTTGTAACCCAGCCCGATTCAGGATTTACTGCAAATGACCCAGACTCTCAGCCAGCTTGAACACAACGGTGCCTTCATTGAGCGCCATATCGGTCCTACACCCGCGCAGCAGGCCACCATGCTGGAAGCGATTGGTGCCAGCTCTCTGGAATCACTGATCAGCGCCATCGTGCCTGCCGACATCCAATTGCCAGGCCCGCCTGCGGTCGGTGATGCCGCGACCGAACAGCAAGCGCTGGCAGAGCTGAAAGCCATTGCCAGTCAGAACCAAATCTACAAATCCTGGATCGGCATGGGCTACAGTGCCGTGATCACCCCACCGGTTATCCTGCGAAACATGCTGGAAAACCCGGGTTGGTACACCGCGTACACCCCGTATCAGCCAGAAGTTTCGCAGGGCCGCCTTGAAGCGCTGCTGAACTTCCAGACCCTGACGCTGGACTTAACCGGTCTGGATATCGCCTCTGCTTCACTGCTCGATGAAGCCACTGCTGCAGCCGAAGCGATGGCGATGGCGAAGCGCGTCAGCAAACTGAAAAATGCCGGTAAATTCTTTATCGCCGAAGACATCCATCCGCAAACCCTGGATGTGGTGCGCACGCGTGCAGAAACCTTTGGTTTTGAACTGATCATCGACAGCGCCAGCAAAGCGCTGGATCACGACGACCTGTTTGGCGTGCTGCTGCAGCAAGTGGGCACCAGCGGTGAAGTGCATGACTACCGTGCACTGATTGCCGAGCTGAAAAGCCGCAAAGTGGTGGTGAGCGTGGCCGCCGATTTCATGGCGCTGGTGCAGTTAGAAGCACCGGGCAAGCAGGGCGCAGACATCGTTTTCGGTTCCGCTCAGCGCTTTGGTGTGCCGATGGGTTACGGCGGTCCACACGCTGCGTTCTTCGCCAGCCGCGATGAGCACAAACGTTCAATGCCGGGTCGTATCATTGGTGTTTCACGTGATGCTGCTGGCAACACTGCACTGCGTATGGCGATGCAGACCCGTGAGCAGCACATCCGTCGTGAGAAGGCCAACTCCAACATCTGTACGTCACAGGTGCTGCTGGCAAACATCGCCGGCCTGTATGCGGTTTATCATGGTCCGGCGGGCCTGAAGCGCATCGCCTCGCGCATTCATCGTCTGACCAGTATTCTGGCCGCTGGCCTGAAAAACGGTGGACTGAAGCTACGTCATAACAGCTGGTTCGACACCTTAACGGTTGAAGTCGCCGATAAAGCCGAAGTGCTGAATCGCGCGCTGAGCTTTGGCGTCAACCTGCGCAGTGACGTGCTCAACGGCGTGGGTATCACGCTGGATGAAACCACCTCACGCGAAGATGTGCAGACGCTGTTTGCCATTCTGCTGGGTGATGCGCACGGTCAGGAGATTGATGCTCTGGATACCAGCGTAGCCGCGGAAAACAGCGCTATTCCGGCAGGCATGTCACGTGAAAGCGAATTCCTGACCCATCCGGTGTTCAACCGTCATCACAGCGAAACCGAGATGATGCGTTACATGCACAGCCTGGAGAAAAAGGATCTGGCGCTGAACCAGGCGATGATCCCGCTCGGTTCGTGCACCATGAAACTTAACGCCGCTGCCGAAATGATCCCGATTACCTGGCCAGAATTCGCCGAGCTGCATCCATTCTGCCCGGCAGAACAGGCTTCAGGCTATCTGCAGATGATTGGCCAGCTGTCACAGTGGCTGGTACAGCTCACCGGTTACGATGCACTCTGCATGCAGCCAAACTCCGGTGCGCAGGGTGAATATGCTGGTCTGCTGGCGATTCGTCGTTATCACGAGAGCCGCAACGAAGGTGGACGTAATGTCTGCCTGATCCCAAGTTCTGCGCACGGTACTAACCCGGCTTCCGCACAGATGGCGGGCATGGCAGTGGTGGTGGTGGCCTGTGATAAACAAGGCAACATCGACCTCGGCGATCTGCGTGAGAAAGCCGCCCAGGTTGGCGATAAGCTGTCTTGCATCATGGTGACCTATCCTTCAACCCACGGCGTGTACGAAGAAACCATTCGTGAAGTGTGCCAGATCGTACATCAGTATGGCGGTCAGGTTTACCTGGATGGCGCCAACATGAACGCCCAGGTGGGCATCACCACGCCAGGTTACATCGGCGCAGATGTCTCGCACCTTAACCTGCATAAAACCTTCTGCATTCCGCACGGCGGTGGCGGTCCAGGCATGGGCCCAATCGGCGTGAAAGCGCATCTGGCTCCGTTTGTACCGGGTCACAGCGTGGTGCAAATTGATGGTGTGCTGACGCAGCAAGGCGCAGTCTCTGCCGCACCATTCGGTAGTGCCTCGATTCTGCCAATCAGTTGGATGTACATCCGCATGATGGGCGCGGAGGGTCTGAAGCAGGCGAGTTCGGTAGCCATTCTGAATGCCAACTACATTGCCAGCCGTCTGCAATCGGCTTATCCGATTCTGTATGCCGGTCGCGATGGCCGTGTGGCGCACGAATGTATTCTCGATATTCGTCCGCTGAAAGAGCAGACCGGCATCAGCGAGCTGGATATTGCCAAACGCTTGATCGACTATGGCTTCCACGCGCCAACCATGTCCTTCCCGGTGGCTGGAACACTGATGGTTGAGCCAACGGAATCCGAAAGCAAAATCGAGCTGGATCGCTTTATCGATGCGATGCTCTCCATTCGCATGGAGATTGACCGCGTAGCCGACGGCGAATGGCCCGCTGACGATAACCCGCTGGTAAATGCACCTCATACTCAGATGGAGATCGTTGGCGAGTGGGCGCATCCGTACACCCGCGAACTGGCAGTGTTCCCGGCTGGCAGTGCCAACAAGTACTGGCCAACGGTTAAGCGCCTGGATGATGTGTTTGGCGACCGCAACGTGTTCTGCTCCTGTGTTCCAATGAGCGAATACCAATAATTTAGCCGTTATGCTCAGGGCCGCCGTTGTATTGGCGGCACTCATTCACCTCGCTAACGGACTTATATGGGCTTGCGGGAAGGGTGGAGCCTGCTGCCTTGTGCAACTCAAATTATTTTGGCTAAACACATTTTGATCCCTAATCTAAGGGCCGAGAAATCGGCCCTTTTTCTATTTGGAGGCAACATGGATTTGGCATTAGTCACCGGCGGTAGCCGTGGCATTGGACGCGCAACAGCCTTGATGCTGGCGCAGGCGGGTTATCGTGTTGCGGTTAACTATCGTAAGCGCGCCACTGAAGCTCAGCAGGTCGTGACTGAGATCGAAGCACAGGGCGGCAGCGCCTTTGCCGTGCAGGCGGATATCGCCGATGAAGCTCAGGTCGTGCGCATGTTCCAACAGCTTGATCAGCAGCCAGGCAACCTGCGCGTGCTGGTCAATAATGCCGGGATTTTGTTTACGCAGTGCCGCGTAGAAGATCTCGATGCTGAACGTATTCAGCGCGTGTTCGCCACCAACGTTACGGGCACCTTTATCTGCTGTCGTGAAGCGGTGAAGCGCATGAGCACCGCACACGGCGGTCAGGGCGGTTCGATCATCAATGTCTCCTCAGCGGCAGCGCGTCTCGGTGCGCCGGGCGAGTATGTTGATTACGCGGCGTCAAAAGGGGCCATGGATACGCTGACCAAAGGCTTATCACTGGAAGTGGCGGCGCAGGGTATTCGCGTCAATAGCGTGCGGCCGGGCTTAATCTATACCGAGATGCACGCGGATGGGGGGGAACCAGGCAGAGTTGATCGTGTTGCCAGCTCACTGCCAATGCAGCGCGGGGGGCAGGCTGAAGAGATCGCCGCCGCGATTATCTGGCTGGCAAGCGATGCCGCTTCTTACGTCACCGGCACCTTTATTGATGCGGCAGGTGGCCGCTAATCTTCTGATTGACTATCCGACTGTAAGGCAGCGTGATCAACGGCGCTGCCATCGGCCATTTGTCACACGCCTGTCATAGAATTATTTTAGCGTACATGTGTACTCTGAAATTTTTCCCGGTTACCCTGATGTTGATAAAAAACACAGTTCTTAACCCTCTTTCCAGGATGTTAGCGCATGGCACAGAATCGTATACTTGCTCAGGGCTACTCGCTAGCCGAAGAGATCGCCAACAGCATTAGCCACGGAATTGGCTGCATATTCGGCATTGTTGGATTGGTGTTGCTGCTAACACAAGCGGTTGAAATGCGAGCCGACACCATCGCGATTACCAGCTACAGCCTGTATGGCGGCAGCATGATTTTGCTGTTCCTCGCCTCAACGCTCTATCACGCCATTCCACATCAGAAAGCGAAATATTGGCTGAAGAAATTTGACCACTGCGCCATCTATTTACTGATCGCGGGCACTTATACCCCTTTCCTGCTGGTGGGACTGAAATCACCGCTGGCGCAAGGGTTGATGGTGGTGATCTGGAGTCTGGCGCTGGCAGGCATCATCTTCAAACTGACCATTGCGCACCGTTTCAAAGTACTGTCACTGATCACTTATCTCAGCATGGGCTGGCTGTCGCTGGTGGTGATTTATCAGCTGGCGACCAGGCTGTCAGCCGGTGGCGTATGGCTGCTGGCTGCGGGTGGGATTGTCTACTCGCTAGGGGTGATTTTCTATGTCTCGCGGCGTATTCCTTACAACCACGCTATCTGGCACGGCTTTGTGCTGGGTGGCAGCGTGTTGCACTTCTGCGCGATCTATTTTTATGTCGCCTGAGCTTACTGAGCGGTTGATATAAAAAGTGCCACCACCGGGTGTAACTTTCGACAAAGTCGCCATAAATGGCGACCTTACGGGGAAACATGCGGGGTTACTTAAGGTGCGCATTCATGCGCACCTGGAATGCAAATCAATCGACCAATGAATACGGCAGTGGCTGAATCGTCAGTTTCCCGCCTTCATCACCTTCCACGCGCAGCACACTGTCCGGCTCCAGGTCGTTGTTCATCACCACCTGCACCCACACGCTACCGTCATCCAGCTGCACACTGCTCAATACGGTGCCGGTACGACGCCATTTGTCGCCCATTTGCAGCTCCATCGATCCGTCAGCCTGCGGTACTTTGCTGGCGCTGCCCGCCAGCCAGTAAAGCGCACGCTTGTTGGCCCCGCGGAATTTAGCTCGCGCCACCATCTCCTGACCGGTGTAACAGCCTTTCTTAAAGCTAATCGCATCCAGCGCCTGCAGGTTGGTTGCCTGCGGAATCAACTGCGCGCTGGTGGCGGTTTCAATCACCGGAATGCCCGCTTCAATATCCAGCGCCAGCCACTGCGTGCTGTCATTGAACTGTGCAGCACCGGCTAACTTCTCTTTCAACGTTTCTGCCTGAGCCAGCGTGGTCACCAGCAGGAAACGTTCGGCGGGGTGTTCAAACCACAGCAGCGTGCTCTCGCCTTGTTGTACCACCTGTGTTTCTGCATCCGGCAGGGTGGCAAACACATCAGCCAGTGCCGTGCGTGCCTGAAAACCGGCCACACCCAGCAGCACTGCATCATCATCGGCAGCGATGGTGACTTTGGCGAACACCGCATATTTCTTCAGTTCGTTAAGTTGCTGCTCACGCAGATTGCGGCGGACGATGTAGGCGTAACCTTCGCCGCGATGAAACAGACGCAGGTTACTCCACATTTTACCTTTGGCATCACAATGGGCTGCCGGACGATGCTGGGTGGCGTCCATTGCAGCAACATCTAAAGTGACCTGGCCTTGCAGATATGACGTACTGTCTTTGCCCTGCACCGACACCAGCGCCCACTCGTCGAGGGAGATCAGGGTTAATGGCAGGCGTGAGGCCGCAGCAGGCTGGCGTGGCGGAAGGG